>MNWT01000005.1:130000-275414 GCA_001872735.1 Verrucomicrobia bacterium CG1_02_43_26
CCGGATGAAAACGTACGTCGTGCGCTTAATCTAATCTTTTTACTCCACGCAGATCACGAACAAAACTGTAGTACTTCAACCGTTCGCATGGTCGCTTCGGGGGGTGCTAATTTATTTGCATCTGTAGCCGCTGGCGTATGCGCTTTATGGGGCCCACTACATGGCGGCGCTAATATGGCTGTGATACAAATGCTTCAAGAAATCCATGCCTCCGGCGATGATGGCTCCAAGTTTATTGAACGTGCCAAAAGCGGCCAAGAGCGCCTTATGGGCTTTGGGCACCGGGTTTATAAACACTATGACCCTCGCGCTAAAATCCTTCGCGATGCTGCGGCCAAAGTGCTCGATAACTTGGGCATGAAAAAGGATCCTCTTCTCGACATCGCTCGTCACTTAGAGGAAAAAGCATTAAGTGATGATTACTTTGTTTCCAGAAAGCTCTACCCCAATGTAGACTTCTATAGTGGCATTATCTTGCAAGCGCTGGACATCCCGCTGGACATGTTTACGGTCATCTTCGCGATTGGGCGCCTCCCTGGCTGGATTGCCCACTGGAAAGAAGTTGCGGAAGACCCTCATGCCCGCATTCATAGGCCAAGACAGATCTATATGGGCGAAGCTAAGCGAGAGTTTGTACCGTTGGAAGAACGGGGGTAACTCATTGCTCTTTTAGTTTTCAACTCTCGCGCACGTATTAACAGCAGAGTTTAAAAAAAAGAAGCGTTTTAGAACGCTTCTTTTTTTTAGGAATCCTCAGTGCTGAAAATTTAGGCTATTCCCTATAGTTATGAAAAGCATACCGAAACGTAAAATATATTGACAGATAAAATAAAAAAAAGTATAATTGTAACACTTTTTTCAAACCTATTAAATACTTATGGCACTCTTAAAAAATTACCTAGCAACACCCCTTCTTCTATTTTTAACGGCAACAAGCGTGCTCACTGCCAACACGGTAACTCTAGAAGAAAAGCTGAATCATCAATTTGAGATGTATGAACGTCTTCGTAATGAAACCATTACCTGTTTAACTCCGGAAATGAAGGAGATTCCTTTTACCAGGGCCGAATGGGAGGTTTTTCTGATGCCTTCAAAGGAAATGCAATTTCAATCAAAGGACTTAAATGACCTCAAAGCTTTTCATACTGAAATTGCAGAGCGTGCAAGACTTCAATATGCAGGGAATTCAGTGATTGATTTAACTTTATTGCGCAACAACCACCGTTTATTAAAGCAGTTTACAAACGAGCTCCCTAAGGGTGGAATGCTTCACGTACACCCCTATGGCACTCTCGATCGCCAGATGGCAAAAACGATTCTACTCAAGCATGATCCTATCCTCGATGGACAAAAGTTGTTAAACAACATCCGAAGCGATGAGCAAATATTGCTTTATAATAATGAGTTTCGTTTTTTACAAACGCTCATTCCCGGAAAACGTTTCTCAGAACTATCTAGCGCGGATAAGGAAACCTTTCTTAACCTGCTTTTTATGCCTTCTAATCCTAAGTTTGATCACCCGTTTGAACGTTTTTCGGCATCTTTTATTTTCATAGCGGCTGTTGCAAAATCAGTACCGGGTGGCAAAAAAATAGTGATCCAAGATTTTTTAATGAAGGCCTACGCCGAGGGTATACGATATGTCGAATTCACGGACAACGTCAAAGCAACGCCTGAAGATATAGCTGAAAAAAATAAGTGGTCTGAGGAGCTTTACAAAGCAACGGGGGTAATCGTACGTTGGAACGCAAGCTTTAAGCGGGTGGATGATCCAAGGGAAAATGCTGAAAGGATCAATGACTTGATTCAGTTAACGAGTACTGGCATGCCTGGATCAATCGTTGGAATAGATTTATTAGGGAACGAGCGTAATACCCCTGCACTAGAAACGGGCTATTTAATTTATGCTCCCTTAAACGCTTCCATTAAGGGCAAACACCCTCAAAAAAACACCTCTTATTTAAAGCGCACCATTCATGCGGGCGAAATTGGCCATGTCCATAACGTCAGAGACGCGCTTATACTGGGCACGGATAGAATCGGGCATGGTGTTCTCCTAGTAAATGACCCCGTGACACTCGAGTACGCGCGCCGAAAGCAGCTCCCTATCGAAATCAATTTGCACAGCAACCTGAAGCTTCAAAGCATTCGAGATTATTCCGAACACCCATTCCTCCTTTACCTCAGACTAGGTCTTCCCGTAAGTCTCTCGACCGATGATGAAGGGATTCTTGAGACTAATATTTCAAACGAATTCGCCATCGCAATCGAAAACACGGATATCTCCTACGCCGAGCTCAAGCAGCTGGCTTACAACTCAATCACCACTTCGTTTGCTTCGGAGGATGTTAAAAAGCAATTGATTGCTGATTTAGATACCAGGTTTAAGGTGTTTGAGGAAAAGTGGCTTCCTGTCTTAGGCGGTCAAATTTCAGTATTGCAAGGCAGTTGATAAAAAATCGCCTTGCACCGTCTCTCTCAATGAATTCAGCAAGATTTATATCGCCCCAATCACCCGACTATAAAAGCGCCCACCGGTTCTGGTAACCCGTAGAATTGTCGTCTTGCCATCTTGCACAGCCACAACAGGGGAAACACCCTGTGCGCTTGGGTGGTCCAGATTAAAGGTATATTCTCCGGCTGGTATAAAGTAATCGCCTACCTGCACGTTGTCCGGAAGGGTCAACCAGCTGCGTCTGTCCGCGCGTTCACTTAACAGGGCTCCTATCGCAGTCACAAGACCCAGTACAGAGTCTTGTTTCTGCGCCTGGCGTTGTATCTGGTCTTTGACAACGATTCGGATCACTTGGCGTATAAATATCCCGCTGTACTCTTCCATCAGCGCTTTCACCGCTAGGGCTCGAACAGTACAAATATTCTCTGTCTTACCCAGCAGGCGGTTATTGTGGAGTAAAGACATAGAATAGGCCGGCGTAATATCGCTTGAGTAATAGGGCATCGCGATCGTATAGGAAATTCCGTTCCAGAAAAAGGGGATCATCAGCTGTTCTTTCATCGGCACAAAACCGTCTTCATACACAACCACCAATCGGCCGTCCCCTGCCCTGGGTTTCTGTGGGTTCACTTTACCGAAGAGTTTCCCATAATGCTCTAGGTCATCTTCAAAGCGCATAGATTCCGCCAATCTAAAGACGGAGTCCACCGCATACTTGTTTTCCGGGTAAATCTCCACAGCTTTCTTATAGGATATCAGCGCATTGTTTGGGTCATTATCCATCTCATATAGCACACCGGACAAATAAAAGGTAAAGGCATTCTGAAAGGAGTTTTTTACGCCACTTGCGGCAAAGGCCATATCCGCGTAGGCCTTGGAAAAACCCGCTTCGTTGGTCGCAGAGCTCACTTGGTGTTTCTTCGCTTCGTCTTGAACCTTAGCAACTTCTTTTTCGTTCTGCTGCAGAGCATACGTTTGCTCATTATTAGCGCGGCGCACTTCCACCATCGCTCCTTCCAACTTCCCAAGCTCTAGGTAATTGAGTGTCTGGAAGCTGTGTAAAAATACCTTTTCGTAGCCGTAGCCGGTGTAGGGTATCGCATTATCATTGGTTAACAGGCTAGCTCCGATAGACCCCAAACTTGAGGCGGAAATACTCGCTTTCATCTGGTTTTCTTCAATCACTTTAGCGGCGTTTTCATAGTCTTCTATGCTCCACTCGATCTTTTTGTCGAGTTCGGATACGCGGGCTCTTTCTTGTAAATAGAGTATCTTGTCTGATGTCTTCACTTTAGGGGTCAACGCATCATAGGCTTCCATCGGCCTATCCTCCTGCACCATCTTGCGAACGGGTTCCAATTGTGATGGATAGCTTGTAAACAAGCTCGTGGTTGAGCACCCTCCTGTAAATAATAACACACTACCGGTTACTATTCCTATAATAGCCCAACGTCCTATCCCCTTCTTCTGTCTCATACCTTACCCCTCGTTTTACTTAAATCATTATCGTCACCAATTCACGGGTTTATCAGAGGAAAGGGGGGAAACGGGTCTTTCTTCTATGTTCGCGTGAATGTACTTTTCTTGGGGTAATCTACAAACATAGCCAACGGCAAAGGGGGCTGCCGAGCTCACTAAATCTGCCACCGCAAACTTAGGCATAATACGGCTCACTCGTACCGCGCCAATTTGGCGCTCCTGAGTCCCTAGAAATTCTCCGGTATCCGGATTCACGATCTTCTCTCCCGTTTCAAACACATCCAACACAGAGCCTATTTTAAATACAGATCCCTCGCCCTGGTTCAAGTAAACTTGCTGTTTGTCTATCGATGCTATCTTAATCGGGCTGATGGTATTCGATATTTCGTTAACGAGGCGTTTCACGGTCCACTCTTTCAACAGATTCATGAAAGATAGCGGCGTAGTTCTGGAATACTGGGTTACGCGCTCAAGTGCTTCTTGGTTCACTTTCTTGGACAAAACAATCTCAGATGTCGCTACGTCCACAATGCGCATACTCACAATCATCCGCCCGGTCAGTTCCGTAACGGTTACATTAGAGGATTCAAATCGCATGGGTCTTTCCTCTGCTTCTACAAGCTCTATATCTCCGTATACCAAATACTGCGCGCCTATTTCTTTCCCAAAGGCACTCATGCCGCCAGCCGTCATAGAGGAAAACTTCTTTTCTTCTTCCAATGCTTTTAAACGGCTTCCTTGGCGCTCTACTACTTTAAAGTTCGGGTTATTCACCAGGGCTGTGATCACTTCGGATGTTAAATACTCCGTATCCTTCTGAGACCACTTCATATTCGTAAACTGCTTGCTCATCGAAATCGTAACATCCGTGCTTTTAAAGGGGATCACTGCCACTGTTTTTACATCGGTTGCTGCCAGTAGCGTTGAACCCATTACAACGCCTAAGAATAAGGATAGCCAAAAAAATTGTTTTTTCATAAAATAGTGGTAGATTCAGTTAAATTAATTAAAATCCATTGAATATAAATTTGTTATAAAAATTATGACCTATGAACCACGAAATTTCAACAGCATTTTTTAAGGGCGAATCTGAGGAAAAATACAAGTTTACCGTCTATAATTGGGACATCATTTTCCGTGAAGGCCTTCGTGGTGTCTACATTTTCGGCAAACGGTTTAAAAACTCAGATGGTAACTTTACCCTTAATCCCATTTTTATCGGCGAAATGAAGGATCTCCACTTCTTGCAGGGCTATCACCGAAAAATGGACTGTATCATGAAAAATGGAGCCAACTGCAAATGCATCTACGCCGTCCAAAATGACGCAAGACGAGTTGCAATTTGCCAAGACTTGATTGATAATTGCGATCCACCGTGTAACGATTAAATAACTATTTATGAAAAGCATACTCACCTCACTCCTTTTCCTGGCAACATTTCCCCTCTTCTCCTTCGCGGATGAAAACATAGACCAACAGCCACACGATATTGGCATCGCCGTTTTAGATTTCGATAACCGTACGGGCCCCTCTGGTCAACGCATCGTCCCCGGCATCTATTTTGATCAGCAGGACAAACGAGGGTTTGAAAACACCGCAGAAACCTACGTACAAGATGGCAAAAAGGTACAACGTGTGCGCCAAGAGGATATTTATAAGGGCGAAGTCAATCGTCTCACAGAAATCAGCCCCGGACAGTGGACGCTTCCAGCTTCCGCAAATGCCATCGCCGCGGACGAGCTTAGTGCCTCCCTTAGTGAACTTCCGGACTACAGCATCATGCGTTCTAAAAGAATAGCAGACCCGGACGATACCGCCAACCTCATCAAATATTACCGAAAAGACAACGCCCGTTACATCATCACCGGCAGTCTCAGCAACTACCGCATCGACCGCAAAACAATTAACGCCTACGGCATAGATCGCACAACAGCCACCACCACGATCACCATAGACGTTAAGGTAATCGACACCCAAACGGGCAAAATTGTCTACCAAGACTCCCCCACCCAAGTCATCACCACCGCTATACCCGGAGAGGTATCCGACTTTAGCGAAGTATACGACTGGCAAGGCATCTTAAGAACCGTTGTCCGCAACGCATCCGGCAACATGATCATAGCGCTCACCCGCCTAAACCCCTATCAACTGAACGTCACGCCAGGCTCCACCTATGTCCCTCCCTCAAAAGCCACCTATACCCTCGCCGAACGCGAACTGGCTAACCCCATTCCCACAGTCGTCATAAAAATAGACTCCACTCCCCAAGGCGCGGACATCCTCCTAGACGGGGTATTTGTCGGCAACACCCCCGCTCAAATCAAAGTCTCCGAAGGCGAAAAGAAGCTCACATTAAAACTTCGCGGCTACACTCCCTGGGAAAACACCATCTTCGCCACCAACAATTTCACAGCCAAGCCAAAGCTACAAAAGGCAAGCGAACCACAAGAAGCGCCCCCTTTACCCAAAAACACGGGCATCCCTAGCCACGATAAAAAGGATATCAGCATCGAGGTGAAGTAGGGTGAAGGTATTTCTTTGAATATTACTTCTCCCTTCAAGAACAACACTCTTCCGTCTTGCAACCAGTAACGGCATCCTTACAACCCACTGCATTCGGATTAAAATAATACCGATACGTCTTCCCGTCATAGTTGCGTAATAAAATAGATTCCTCAGTCAATTCCTCAACATAATCCGGGTTGATGGGGATTTTGCCACCACCACCAGGCGCATCTATTACATATTGCGGAATGGAATAGCCCGTTGTATGCCCTCGCAACCCACGTATCAGCTCGATACCCTTCTCAATCGCAGTCCTAAAATGAGCGCTACCCGTTATGAGATCACATTGGTATAGGTAATAAGGCCTCACCCGCATCATCAGTAAACGGTGTATGAGGGACTTCATGGTCTCCAGATCATCGTTAACCCCATCTAATAATACAGACTGGTTCCCCAGAGGCGTACCGGAGCACGTTAATCGCTCACAAGCTTCTCGCAAAGCATACGTACACTCATGCGGATGGTTCACGTGAATACTCATCCAAATCGGGCCATGTTTCTTAAGAATACTACATAAATTATCCGTAATACGCTGGGGAAGGAATATAGGAATTCGAGAGCCTATTCTAATAAACTCCACATGCGGAATCGCTCTCAATCTCCCCAACAAATAATCCAGCTTGTTATCCGAAAGGAGCAGCGGATCCCCCCCGCTTAACAAAACATCTCTTACTTCCGGATGTTCCTCAATATATTTTAACCCGCTTTCAAACTCAGGGTGAAAATTATAATCCTGCGCATTAGAAACAAGACGGCTTCTCGTACAGTAGCGGCAATAAGCAGCACACCGATCCGTCACCAAAAAGAGCACACGATCCGGATAACGGTGAACCAGCCCGGGGGCAACCATAGAGCCTTCTTCCCCAACAGGATCCAGTAATTCTTCCGGTGCGACAAATGTCTCGTCCTCACGGGGAATCACTTGTTTACGCATCGGGCAATCCGGGTTTTCACGGTCGATTAGGTTAAAATAGTAGGGCGTAATCGCAAGCGCCAATTTCTTTCCAGCAAACAGACAACCCGCTCGCTCTGAGGGTGTTAACTTTATTCCTGTCTTCTCCAGCTGCTCTAAGGAAGTTATCCGATTCTTCAGCTGCCATACCCAATTATTCCAATCCTTTGGATCCACATCCTGCCAGAGGCCTTGCCCCTGGTACCAATTTACCAAGCTGTCTTGCGGGTACATATGTGTGCTATAATAATTATTATTACAAGGCAGATCAATGCTCTTTTCGTAGGAAATAACCCTCTGCCTAAAATTGAGACTATTAGAGCTCAAGTATTAACATACAAGAACTCTAGAATACCCTCCTAAAAACCATGCAAGGCTTAGAGATCGAACGGTTGCGCGGTTATTATGGCGCTATAGTTCTACTAAACAGCTGTCCCATTGTATACCTATCGAAACTGAAATAGATCGCTGCTAAATCACGAGTTCCGACCCAAAAATCCGTATGAATTTCAGCAGGGGCTTTTCTATAAGAGGGGGCTGTCACGTTCGTTACATTAGCTTCTAAAGTTACCCGCAGGGGAGCATGATACAATTCATCAAGCTTTATCTTATAATCAACATGTACAGTTGCAACAGGTGAATCCTCGTGATAAATCCGATTTGTCATTGTAAAGGTTCCCGCGATTCGCACTTTGTCCACAGTGTAATGCTGTTTCGTTTCAGGGTTAATATAATTATCTGCTTGAGGGAAACGCGTTATTTTTTGCACAACATTCTGTTTACTCCCATCCGGTGCAATCGCGTCAATAAAAGTGACCGTTAAATTAACATCAGAAAACGAATGCCTATCAGTATGATCAACGTGTAAAACGGGTGTCCTAAACTTATATTTATCCACCTTGGCCGCATATGCATCAGCAAATTGAACACCAAATAATAGACCCGCAACGATCAAAAGATTAAAAATTCTATATTTACTTCTCATACCCAGACGTAATCCACTTTTTAAAATTATCAAGCTACCACAGTACATAAAATCCACTTTTCACTACAATTCCTTGACTTTTAGCACTCCCCTTATCACTATTACGTTAGAGCATTTCCTCTATTATTCCTTAACAAACCATATCTTCCACAACCCATAAATGTAATTATGAACACACCTTGGACATTACTCTTAATAGCAGGGATATTTGAAATCGGCTTCGTCATTGGGATGAAGTACACGCAAGGCTGGACACGCCTGTGGCCCTCAATCATCACGGCTTGCTGTATGGCAACAAGTTTCTACCTGCTCTCTATTGCCATTCAAACCATCCCCATCGGAACAGCGTATGCTGTTTGGACAGGTATCGGTGCCGTGGGAGGCTTCGTTTTTGCTATCTTCTTATTTGGTGAATCCGCTTCCTTCCTTCGCATTTTATGTCTCCTCTTAATCGTTGCGGGCATTGCGGGGCTAAAGCTATCCAGCACAGAGCAACCAAAACCAAACGATCCCGTTAAGGTAACGCAAATTGCCCCCCTTCCCTCACAAACCACTAACAATATTTAATCATATGGCCTGGACACTACTTTTAATTGCCGGAGTTCTTGAAATCGGTTTCGTTGTAGGTATGAAATACACGGAGGGTTGGACGCGCCTTTGGCCGTCAATCATAACGGCTTCATGCATGATCATTAGCTTCCTTTTGCTTTCAATTGCCATAAAAAAAATTCCGCTAGGTACCGCCTACGCGATCTGGACAGGCATCGGCGCTGTCGGTGGGTTCATCTTTGCCATTATCTTGTTTGGTGAAGTCGCCAGTTTCGAACGGGTGTTGTTCCTCATTCTAATCGTAGCGGGTATCACTGGCCTGAAGCTAACGTCTAAAGCCTAAATAACATCATGAAAAAGGCTTGGACCTTCCTTTTCATTGCAGGGGCTCTTGAAATCGCAGGCGTGCTTTTATTAAAAGCTGCCTCAGGTTTTACACTACTCGTACCTTCTATCTTCTTTTTTATTGCAACAGGTACCAGTTTCATATTCCTGAGCCTTGCGATTAGAAAGATACCCATAGGCACAGCCTATGCGATTTGGACAGGTATCGGTGCTGTAGGCGGTTTTGTTTTCGCAATCATCTTATTTGGTGAGCCTGCAAATTTCGCCCGTATCTTGTGCCTCATTCTTATCGTGACGGGTATCGTTGGGCTAAAGTTGTCTGCCCACCAGAAGCTAAAAGAAGATACTAATCCTTAAACGTCTTTACCTTTACCTACGGGTAACTTTTTTTAGATTGCTCCCTCCTCAAAAAGGGAGCATTTTTATTAACAAATGCAAAGTCAAAGAAGTGGTATTCTCGCGTTAGAGGATGGTAGTATTTATCGGGGTTTGGCGTTTGGTGCCGATAAAACCGTTGTCGGCGAGGTCGTTTTTAACACCAGTATGACCGGTTACCAGGAAATTTTGACGGATCCTTCTTACTTCGGGCAAATCATTACGATGACTGCTCCTCAGATCGGTAATTATGGTATCAACGATGAGGATAACGAATCGGACGGCTCTAAAGCACTCGGCTTGGTTGTCAGAGAAGTCAGTACTCTCTGCAGTAATTGGCGTAGCACCATGAGCCTGGATGATTTTTTGAAACAACATAACGTCCCTGGCTTAACCGATATCGATACGCGTGCTTTAACTAAAAAGCTCAGAAGTTCCGGTGCCATGCGTGCTTGCCTCTCCACTGAAAATATTTCGGATACCGATGCCATTGAAAAAGCTCGTAATTGGAGCGGTATGGTCGGGCAAGACTTTGTCCATTCTGTTTCCTGCAAGGAGAGCTATCGCTACTTTCCGGTTGTTTCTTCTTTTGATAATATCTGCCAGAGTGACGATGTTTCAACTCGCTATAGCATCGCCGCCTTTGATTTTGGAGCCAAGGCTTCCATTTTCAAAAAGCTGCATCAGGCAGGTTTTGATGTAACCATTTTCCCGGCGGACACGTCTGCAGAAGAAATTAGAGCATTCAACCCGGATGGTATCTTTTTATCCAACGGCCCTGGCGACCCCGCTGCGTTGAATGACATTCATGAAGTGATCGCGACCCTTATCCCCGAATACCCCATGTTCGGCATCTGTATGGGGCATCAGATCATCACACACGCACTGGGCGGAGAAACCTATAAGCTCAAATTTGGCCACCGTGGCGGAAACCATCCCGTAAAAAATTTAGAAACAGGCTTAGTCACGATTACTTCTCAAAACCACGGCTTTGCGGCCAGTAAAGAGAGCATTGAAAAAGCGGGCGCCATCGTCACTGAAATTAATTTAAATGATAACACAGTAGAAGGCCTGAGACATAAGGACTACCCTGTGTTTTCTGTCCAATACCACCCCGAGGCTGCCCCTGGCCCCAATGATGCCGTAAAACTCTTTAAAGACTTCTACAACTTGATCGCCTGCCATAAAGGCAATTGTGTAGCCGTTTAAAGTTGAAACAGTTTTTGCGCGTTTTTATAAAAAATGCAATCGAGCTCCTCAGCAGATAATTCTGTAGACTTAATTTCATTAATAAACGTCATGAAATCTGGTTCTGTCTGCTTTTTAGGATAAAGGCATAGCGGGTAATCCGATCCAAACAAAATCTTCTCTGGCCCAACAAGATCTACCACAGCTTTAAAAACACGCTTATCATACAGCAATGGGCTTGCTGCCGTATCATAATAAACATGTTTAAAGTCTTTCGCACATGCTTTGTTTAATTCAAAAAAGGGCAATAACCCACCCCAATGCGCCAAAATGAGCTTGAGCTCTGGGTACCGTTGCACGAAACGCTGTATTTCCACAAGCGGGAAATCTATTTTACCCGGGTAATGATGCCCCACGGGCTCAGAAACATGCATGTTAATCGGAATTTCGTTTTCAATCGCCCATTCCACAATTTTTACCCAAGTGGGATTCTCTAGCTTAAAGCCTTGCGCAGCTGGAAAAACCTCCCCTATCCCGCGAAGCCCAAGATCGTAACAGCGTTTGCAATCCTCAAGTGCTTTATTGCCAACAAGAGGCTGGACAGCCATGAATCCAATAAAACGCTCCGGGTTCTCTTTTACCCACGCTATATGGTGATTATTCTGCCAAACACAGTTCTCAAAATTTTGCCAATACCAGCCCAAAAGAACTACTCTTGAGACTCCTGCGGTATCCATATCATGAAAGAGCTTTTCATGGCTAGCCCAACCCTGCAAAGCGCGTTTCTCCCCTTGGTGGCAAACCAGGTTCCCCCAATGCGGCTCATTGTGTTCATCCGCCCAACGACAGGGATCGTCTACTATATCTTTTGGGTAGTGGTGTATATGGGAATCAATGATCATAAACTGCTAAAACGATATTAAAAGAGGTATCTGGCAACGGCGCAAATAATATTACTCGATGAACACAGGTTGAGAACACAAAAAAAAACGCCGATTCCTAAGAAACGGCGTTTTATAAAAAAGTTTAGTGAAAAAATTAATCACCTAACTGGTAGCGATGGAAACGGTTAACAATAATGTTTTCACCCATTTTAGCGATTTTTTCCGTCAACAAATCATTGATTGATTGGTCTTGGTTCTTCACGAATGATTGCTCAAGCAGGCAAAACTGAGAATACCACTTATCAAGCTTGCCCATAACAATACGATCAATCGCTGCCTTAGGTTTACCTTCCGCTTGTGCTTCCGCAATAGAGCGCTCTTTATCTACCATCTCGTCTGGAACATCTTCACGTGTTGTATAGAGAGGAGATGCCGCAGCAATGTGCATACAGATATCTTTTGCAAGCTGCTTAAACTCATCATTTTTAGCAACAAAGTCCGTTTCACAATTAAGCTCCAGCAAGACACCAACCTTACCACCCAAATGGATGTAAGATTCAATGACACCTTCGCGTGCTTCACGGCCAGCTTTCTTAGCAGCCATAGCAACACCTTCTTTTTTCAGCAAGTCAATCGCTTCCTCAAATTTACCATTAGTATTGAGGAGGGCTCTTTTACAGTCCATAATACCCGCGCCCGTGCGTGAGCGGAGTTGGTTGACCATTTGTGCGGTAATTTGTTCACTCATTTTTCTGTCGATTAATTTAATTTAAAAAAAGGATTATTTTTCGTTCTCTGATGCAGCAGCTGGCTCAGTACCTTCCGTTGCTTCTGTCGCTTCTACAGCAGCAGCAGCTTTACGCTTTTTAGCGTCTTCATGCTCTTGTTCTTGGGCTTCAGCAGCATCGCGTAAATCTTGCGTCAAGGTAACTTGAGGCTCTGCTTCACGAAAATCTTTTGTGAACTTTTGCTTCGGAGCGCGTTGTGTCTTCACTTCTTCACGACGTGCCAGACCTTGCTGAACAGCTTCACAAATAACATCACAGAGAATGCGGATAGACTTCACAGCATCATCATTTCCTGGAACAGGATATTTAACACAAGCAGGATCTGAATTCGTATCAACAATAGCAATCACAGGTATACCCAAACGATTGGCTTCTGCCACCGCGATGTATTCTTTTTTGACGTCTACTACAAAAAGAGCTCCAGGAGCATTGTTTACTTCCAGCATGCCTTCAAAGTTACGGTGCATACGGCTCATTTCGCGCTTAATGGCAGCGAGTTCTTTTTTGAACATCTTATCAAACGTACCATCAGCTTCCATTCCTAGGAATTTTTTATACTTTGCCAAACTTCTGGAAACAGTCGAAAAATTAGTCAACGTACCACCTAACCAGCGATTCGCTGCAAATGGCATGTTCACACGGCGGGCAGATTCGCGTACCACTTCTTGCGCTTGCCTCTTAGTACCGACAAACATGATATCTTTACCGGACGAAACTATGTCTTCTATAAATTTTGAAGCGTCTTCAAGCGCTTTGTATGTCTTTTCCAAATCAATAATGGAAATGCCTTGCTCGTGGCTGAATACGATATCTTTGGACTTCGGGTTCCAGCGTTTCTTTTGGTGCCCGAAGTGTACTCCGGCTTCGAATAGATCTTCTATTGTGATATTCATGATTTTTTTGCTTCTCCGTATCCTATAAAAAAGGACCTTGGATTAATACTTGATTGTTAAGGTTTAAGAATGAAAAGGTTAATCTGAATAGCTCTAAAAATCAAGTGAAATTAACAACTTTTCAAGCCGGTAACACCACACGGGCCATTACACCATCAAATATACCGGCTATTGTAAAGATAGCAGCTCCCATCACATAACGAAAGAATGGAATATTTATACATACAAGCAGTATTATAAAACCCCAGCGTGAAAGCTTCATAAACGTCTCGTCTTTCATTTTAACCAAATTCTTAAGAATATGGCCGCCGTCCAAGGGAGGGATGGGAATTAAATTGAAGATAAATAGGCCGGCGTTGATCAATATGCCCCATTGGAATAACTTGAGTAACCCTGGGTTACTTTTCCCAATAAATCCGCCTATTAGGGCAAAAAGCGCACACAGCACAAGATTTGCAAACGGCCCGGCCAGGGTGATCAAATAATCATCACGTGTGCGTGTTTTTGCATTAGGTAGCGATAGTTCCACAGGTTTCCCCCAACCAATCAGCGCTAATTGTGCCGGTGATCCTGAAAACATAGGCCAAAAGATCATAATAAGGGGGAAAAAAACCGTGCCCAAAACATCTATATGCGCCACCGGATTCAACGTCACTCTTCCTTGATATCTCGGCAAGGGGTCGCCTAACTTGTCAGCAATAAAGGCATGTGCCCATTCGTGTATGCAGATACTGCAGAGCAGAAAGATATAATAAATCAAGCCTAAGCGTAGGTAATTTGCGGTTACGGGATCCATTTAATTCTGTTTTTCTGAAATTTCTTTAAGCAATTCTCGCCTGTTTTTCTCTAACGCGGGGCTATATACTTGGTTAAGGCGGCTTTCCGCTTCTTTCAAATGGTTCATCTGCATCAGCACGCGTGCCGCGTGTAAGTGCATGATTTGGAGATCCAGTGGGGATTGAGATGTATTTTCTAAGGATTCCCAGTGGCTGAGCGCTTCTTCCCACTTCGGGGTATTTAGATCATAATACGCTTCGGCCAATCTTATCTTAAGATCCCTATTGTCTGGCTCTAACTGCACCGCTTGCGTAAACGCTTGTAGCATCTGGCTGTCAAACGCTTCTGGTGAAATCAGGTGGTCGCGTATATACTCTTCTTTGTAATTCGCTAATAGTTCTCCCAGCTGATAATGGTAAATCATCTCATTGGGATCAAGCTCGATAGCGCTTAAAAAATAGGGCATAGCGAGGGCATAATCCCCCTGCTCAGCCAAATAATTCCCGATCTGTTGTTTGACGACTGCTATATTTGGGTTTCTTTTATTAGCCTGCAAAAACATCACGTTTGCGTGCACTTCCTGCCCGATCTGCCTCAAATACTTGCCGTAAAGAATATAGGCATTCACGTCATCCGGATTATCTAGCAAATAGGTATTATAAAGTTCCAATATCTCCTCGAGGCGGCGATCCCGCTCATTCGTTGAATATTTTTTGGGATCAACCGTCAGTTCCTCAATCAGCGCGTTCTGCTGGGCAAGAATTTTAGCCAACCGCTGCTCCGAAAGGGTCGTTGCTCGATAACTCGGAATTGCTTGCGTGTTACTAGACTGCGTTTCTGCCGTAATGACAGAACACAATGAACACACAATCGTCATAAGGATAAAGACAGTATATTTATGAACAATCTTCATAGCATACATAGGAAAATCTATTTTCCCCTAAATAGCAACACCGGAAAAGAACCGGCGTCCTTCAAACGCATTCTTCAACGTAGGCGCGTCCGCGTAAATCACGCCTCCCCCACTCGGTAGCCCAAACCCTATACGGGTAAGTTTTATCGAAGAAGCCGCTTTTTTAATAATTGTGTTCTGTATGTAATGGCAGGTCGCTTCGCCTTCCAAATCATTACTCAAGGCCAAAATCACTTCCTTAACTTCACCGGATGCCAATCTCTGGGCAAGGCTCTCTAAATTCAAATCTTCTGGGCCAACTCCTTGTATCGGGGATAATTTGCCATGCAAAACATGAAATGCCCCTTTATACACGCTGGCACGGTCAATCGCATATAGATCCGGCACATGCTCAATCACACAAATCGTTTCATGATCCCTGTGCTCGCTAGTGCAAATCGCACATTGCGCTTCTTCGGTCAAATTCCCGCAAATAGAGCACGCTTTCACGTTTTGTGAAGCTTGCTGCAGCGCATCGATAAGTTCTTGCACAAACTGAGGCTTCTCCAGCGTAAGATGTAGGGCTATGCGCTCCGCGGAACGATAGCCTAAACCGGGAAGTTTTTTCAGCGTTTTCTGAAGATGATCAAACGCGGGTGACATCTGATTACATCAAGCCGGGTAGCTTAAAAGAAGAGGTCAATTTACCAATCTTCTCTTCATGCAACTTTTTAGACTTTTGTAACGCTTCTTGAATCGCTTCTGTAATTGTTTTTTCAACTAATTCCGCGTCTTCTTTTAGAAAATCAGGGTTTATTTTAACAGATTTCACTTCGTTCATTCCGGAAACAACCACCGTAACAGCACCTCCGCCTGCGGTAACGGTTAATTCCGCTTGTTGGAGCTCTTGCTGAATCTCCTCCATCATTTTTTGCATCTTCTTTGCTTCACCTAGTATGTCATTGAGTCCCATATCTTTGCTTCGTTAAAATTAATTTAATGGTAATGCCTTAGCGTACACCAATAATCATAATTTGTCAACTGCCTATAGCCTTGCTGGACAGCCACACACACACCTCAAATCTAGCAAAAAAAAGACAGCCCGGAAAAACCGAGCTGCCTTTATAAAAGTTCTTAATGTTAAAAATTACATTAATAACTGCAAACGTAGGCTTACGTTGTGAGCATAGGCTTTTCTCTTAGAGAAGCTAGCTGCAGGTGTACCTGCAGTTGTAGCAGCCGTAGCATTGTACAACTTGATAAACTTGCCGTATTCGTAACCAGCAGAGAGCTTTACGTCATTACCCATGATGTAGTAGTTAACACCAAGGTAGAATGTTGCGGCTTCTCTGTAGAGGTTAGCAGCTTGACCCGCACCTGTGCTACCAGCAGCTGGTACATTGGTGGTAGGTGTGTTGAACATTGTGTTAGCAATGTTGATACCACGCTGGTCTGAATCCAAATACGCAAAACGGAATACACCTTCCCACTCTTCATTGAACATGTAAGAAGGGGTTACTGTAATACCATAAGGAGTAGCTGTCTTAGGAGCGGTACCCGCAACTGCTTGTGCAGTTGTTGGCAAACGACCTTTTTGGATGCTTGCACCCAAAAGTTCAACCATCACACGGAAGTCTTGCCAGTTAACAGTAGCATATGGATTGAATCCGAATACACTGTTCTTGGTAATCGAGTTTATCCAACCGGTGTTACCTTCTGGTTGATAACCAATGTTAATACCAGCGGCGAACATGAACTCTTCCCACTCACCTTCGTAAGAAACGCCACCGTAGTAGCCTAATTCATTACGATTTGTAGCAGATGGGTTACCAAGTCCTTGGTATCCGTTTGTGATCGCAACCGTCCAGCCGAAGCCTTCGTATTTACCGTCTGCGTAAGCACCTAAATGACGGCCACCAAAGCCAACATTAGATGTACTTCCTGTAAAAACCGCACCTGTCAAAGTGCTGCCGCCAACACCTGCTGGTACAGCAGGAGCTGTGAAGTATTGAGTTACGATAGAACGATAGATTGGTTTAATCTTCGATACGTTTGTCATGAACTCATAACCAAAAGGAACTTTTTGATAAGCGGCACTTACGTTCGCCATTTCAAAAGATTTCTTAATGTACATTTGTTCGATGACATTAGCAACAGGTCCTGCATTAGTAGCAGCGCTACCAACGTCAATATCAATATATCCGGACCAATCATTAGGCAAATCAGCTTTCAAGCCAAGACGCGCATGAGGGATCAAGAAGTTATTGTTATTGGATGGGTTCCGTGTTCCTGGATTACGGTCACGTACTGTTGCAAACGTATATTGTGTTTGCAGCAATCCTGAGAACGTTAACATTTGTGTTTGAGGTGAGCCGGCTGCTACAGAAACGGATGCAGGCTTAACAGACATTTTATTGCCGGATGTAGCTGCTTTTGCTTCTGTTTCAGTCAACAAACCTTTTTCAACGAGCGTTCTTGCTAGTTGATTGTCACTCGCTTGCAGTGAAAAGCCGAATGCGGCTGACACAGCAAACAAGCTGATTAATTTAATCGATTTCTTTTTCATAGATAATCGGGGTTTGTGTTGTCTTTTTGAGTTTTGTGTTAACAAATGCGAAATTTCTTTCGCTAATCTTACACTGTAAGGGTTTTTATACTGAAAACAAGTTTTTTTTTTATTTTTTTTGAACATCTTAATGACGTTTGATGTCCAAGCCCTCTTTAAGTGGAAATTATTACCTGTGGGGTTATTTTCATTCGCTACGCTTTTTGCCTTTTTCAGGCGGCTTGCATTCTATATAATGTGGGCTAATTTAGCTAAAATGACAAGATTTTGCGTTTTGTAGAAAAATTATGACAGAAATCCAGATTTACGACACGCTTAGTAGGCAAATAACTCCTCTTAAACCGGAGGATGGTAAAAGCTTTCGTTTCTATTGTTGCGGTCCTACTGTTTATGGCCCTGCTCATATCGGCAATTTTAGAACTTTTTTACTTCAGGATGTCTTTCGGCGTGTCCTGGAAATCGCAGGGTTAAATCCCTACCATGTGCGTAATATTACGGATGTGGATGACAAAACAATCCGCCAATCTCAACTCGAGCATCTCTCTCTAGCCGAATTTACGGAAAAATGGACCGATGTCTTTTGGCGGGATTGTGACGAGCTCAATATGCTTCGGCCACATGAGGAACCCAAGGCTACTAAGCACATTAAGCAGCAGATCGATATCATCCAGGAGCTCATTGACAAGGCGCACGCTTATGTCTCCGAGGATGGTTCCGTTTATTTTAAGGTAAAATCGTTCGAGGATTACGGTAAGCTTTCCCATCTGGATCTCTCTTGTCTGGAAACGCAGCATCATACCAGTGGTCACGCTGCCAATCTGGCCGATGAGTATGAACGGGAGTCTGTTTCTGATTTCGCTCTCTGGAAGGCTCATAAAGCTGAGGATGGTCAAAATTCCTGGGATAGTCCTTGGGGCAAGGGGCGTCCGGGTTGGCATATCGAATGTAGTGCCATGAGTCGTGAATACTTAGGGGACACCTTTGACCTTCATGCAGGGGGCATCGATCTCATTTTCCCGCATCACGAAAACGAGATCGCCCAATCAGAGGCCGCCACGGGAAAACCGTTTTGCAGGCACTGGCTCCATAGCGCCCACTTAAAGGTTGAGGGGGAAAAGATGAGCAAGAGTTTGGGTAATTTTTTCACGCTTGATGATATTAAAAGAAAGGGCATTCCTCCCATGGCTTTACGCTACGCGCTCATCGCCGCCCATTATCGGCAAACACTAAACTTAACTCACCAAAGTCTGCATGCCGCCGAAAGCGCGCTCGCTAAATTGGAGAAATTTACAGACAAATTACTCCAGAAGGCAGATCTACATGAAGCGGATTTCAAAAAAATACAAGAGGGTCCGTTTGAGGATAATTGGGGGGCTTTTGAGGCCGTAGCCGAAAATCTTTTCAATGACCTCAATACCGCAGGTGCGCTCGGTAGTTTGTTCACCGCGTTTAATCAACTCGATGCTCAGGGTTTAAATAAAGAGGATGCGCTCCTCCAACTAAGGGCACTGGCTAGGGTGCTCTACTTGTTCGGGCTTAAATTGTTTGTCGGCAAAAAGGAGCAGACTGAGATTCCTAAGGATGTGCTTAATCTCGCCCAGGATCGCTGGGATGCTAAACTACAAAGAAATTTTGAACGCGCAGACGCGCTCAGAGATCAACTCCATGTCTTGGGTTGGGCTGTCTTGGACAAAAAAGATGGCTTTGACGTTGTCCCGCTAACAGACAATAATGGCTAATACACTTTTTCATTTAATATATAATACTTTATCATGGCAAAAATGACTCCTCTAGAAGAATTACGGCACTCCGCTTCTCACATCATGGCAACAGCCGTCCTCAGGCTTTTTCCTGAAACAAAATTGGATATCGGCCCTCCAACCGATTCCGGATTCTATTACGATTTCGATCTCGATCACCACTTCACACAGGAGGACTTGGAAGCGATCGAGGCTGAAATGAAAAAGGTGGTGAAGGAAAATCAAAAGTTCGAGCGCATTGAGGTCACGCGTGTCTTTGCTGAACAATTTTTCAAGGAGCGTAACCAACTTTACAAAATAAGCCGTTTACAGGATATTCCCGAAGACGAAGTCGTCACCTTTTACCGCAATGGTGAGTTCACAGACCTTTGCGGGGGTACCCATGTTAATTACACTAAGCAGGTCAAGGCTTTTAAACTTCTTTCCATCGCGGGTGCCTACCACCGTGGAGATGAAAAAAACAAACAGCTTCAGCGTATTTATGGCACTGCTTTCCCTTCAAAGGAGGAATTAGATACTTATCTAACACAACTGGAGGAGGCTAAAAAACGTGACCACCGCAAACTCGGCAAGGAACTTCAGCTCTTTCATATCGATGAACAGGTCGGTGCCGGCCTGATCTTGTGGACACCTCGTGGCGCGCTCGTTCGCCAGGCTCTCCAGGAATTTATTTCAGAGGAACTGCGCAAGCAAAACTACCTACAGGTCTACACGCCACATATCGGCAAATTAGGTTTATTTAAAACATCCGGGCACTTCCCTTATTACAGCGATTCCCAATATCCACCTCTAGTGGAACGCGAAGAGCTGGAACTCTTAGCGCAAGAGGGTTGTACATGTTCCGAATTATCTAATCGTCTCAAAACGGGCGCAATCGATGGCTACTTACTTAAGCCTATGAATTGCCCCATGCATATTAAAATCTTTGATTCCCAACCGCGTTCTTATCGTGATTTACCTATCCGTCTCGCGGAATTCGGTACCGTCTATCGCTGGGAGCAATCAGGCGAACTCAATGGTATGACGCGTGTGCGTGGGTTCACGCAAGACGATGCTCACATCTTCTGCACCGAGGATCAGGTTTCTCAAGAAATTAAATCTTGTCTCGAGCTCGTTAAAATCGTTCTCAAAACACTCGGCATGCACGACTACCGCGTACGTCTCGGCTTGCGTGAACCTGCTTCAGATAAATACGCGGGTTCCGCAGAACTCTGGGAAAAGGCAGAAAACGCGCTTCGGGAAGCCGCTAAAACGCTCGAAGTCCCCTACTCTGAAGAAACGGGCGAAGCCGCTTTTTATGGTCCAAAAATTGACTTCGTTGTAAAGGATGTCATCGGTCGCGAATGGCAACTCGGTACCGTCCAGGTCGACTACAATCTACCGGAGCGTTTCGATTTATACTACACGGGTTCAAATAATCAGCCGTGTCGCCCTGTCATGATTCACCGCGCTCCTTTCGGTTCTTTGGAACGCTTCACGGGATTGCTCATCGAGCACTTTGCTGGCAACTTCCCTACTTGGCTAGCCCCGGAACAGGTTCGTATATTACCGCTTAATGATGACTTAAAACCCTACGCTGAAGAAATTTTGACCGCCTTAAAGGCTGCAAAAATAAGGGCTTCCGTTGATGGCCATTCAGACAAACTGGGCGCAAAGATTCGTCGTTCCGAAATCATGAAGGTGCCTTACATGTTCGTTGTTGGCGCAAAAGAGCAAGAGGAAAAACAAGTTTCCATACGTTCTCGCATTAACAAATCAAACGAGGGCAACTTCAGCATCGAAGATGCCGTTAATCTACTGATCACAGAAATCCAAGAACGCACCTTGCCGCTTCAATCATGAGAGTCACCGGCGGTAAAGCAAAGGGTATTCTTCTGAAAACACCTAAGGGTGACATCACTAGACCGGCTACGGATTTCACCCGTGAGTCGGTCTTCTCTTCTCTTGGCGACATCATCCTCGACAAAGAATTCCTGGATGCCTTCGCGGGCTGTGGCAGCTACGGCCTGGAAGCCTGGAGTCGGGGCGCTTCAGGAGGAGTTTTTATCGAAAAGCATTATCCCGCAATAAAGCGTATCGAAGAAAACATTACGTCTGTATCGAAAAGCTCAATACAAGAGGAAACGCTTTGCTCGATTATAAAAAAGGATTTTTTCAAGTTTTGCGAGGATTGTAAAATCAACGATAAGAAATTCGAACTCATCTTCGCGGACCCTCCTTACGATTTTTTTGAAAAAAATGCCCAAAATATTATTGTATCATTAATATCGATACTAAAAAAATCGGACTCTTCCAGGCTTATCATCGAAATGCCGGGAAACACAAATCTCCCTCAACTTGATGAGCTCATTCTCTTAAAGAGGATTGGCAAAAAACGATCCGGGCCAAGCGTTTCTATATTCAAACCTTCCCTAAAAGAAGACCAATAGCCGAAACACACGCCGTCTCGGACCGCAGAACACGTTCGCCTAAATGATACAGCGGAATATCATTACCGCGAAGAAGCGTTCTTTCTGCTTTATCAAACCCTCCTTCAGGCCCAATAACAAGAATGGTTTCTTTACTTTTCTTAACATAGTCCCGCAAATGTCTCGTCGCTTCATAATTATCTAAAGCAACCACGTCCGTATCCTTATCTCGGATACATAAAAATTCTTTTAGATTTTCATAGTGAGAAACATTAGGCACAATGGTCACGAATGCCTGCTCGGCTCCGCGCAATAAAATTCGCTGCCACTCATCAGTCTTCCATAATTTACTTTGAATGTAATTTGGATCACTTTTCTCGGCCTGAAAAAATGAAATCGACTTTACGCCTAAGGTCGTACACTCGCTCAAAATCTTACGAGCTGTCTGTGGCCTGGGCAATCCAACAACTAAATGGATCGGCAAAAATGAAAATACTTTTTCTTCCCAATCAACTTCAAAATGCAACCCCGCGTCATCGTCTTTCACTATTTTAGCCAACCCCCGCTTGCCATTTAAAACGCCTACATACATCGTATCCAAAACCTTCATACGAAGAACATCCCTCACATGAATCGCTCTCGGATCGTTCGATGGCAAAAATTTTGCCTCGTCTTCAGACTGGAACAGCACAAGATTCATAAACAATCTATTTAAACTCAGCCACAAAAAAACCCAGCAATTTACTGGGCCATTTTTTGATCTTCTTCTTCATCAGAATCAGAACTCAATTCTTCAGGGCTTCGCTTGACGATCGTAGGTTTCGCCTTTCCCTTAACGACATCTGCCGTAATAATAACTTCTTTAACCGTATTATCATGAGGAATCTCGTACATCATATCCAGCATCAAGCCTTCCATGATAGAACGAAGTGCGCGGGCACCCGTCTTATACTCGATTGCTTTCTTGGCAACTTCTGTGACGGCTTCCGGTTCAAAACTGAGCGTAACACCTTCTTGAGCAAAAATTTTCGCGTACTGGCGTGTTAGCGCATTCTTTGTCTTCATCAGAATGTTCTTCAAATCTTCTTCACCAAGTTGCTCCAAAACGGAAACCACGGGCAAGCGGCCAATAAACTCTGGGATCATCCCGAAATGAACCATGTCCTCAGGCTGCACGCTTTTCATAATAGACTCAGGATTCAGCGCATCTTTAGCTGCCTTGGCTGGATCAAAGCCAAGCACTTTATTACCCGCGCGGCGCTCTATAATTTTATCCAAACCAACAAACGCACCCCCACAAATAAACAATATATTCGAGGTGTCTACGTGTATATACTCTTGGTTCGGGTGCTTGCGTCCGCCCTGTGGAGGAACATTACAAACCGTACCTTCTAAAATCTTCAACAGCGCTTGCTGCACACCTTCACCGGAAACATCTCGCGTAATGGAAACATTGTCCGTCTTGCGGCCTATTTTATCAATCTCGTCTACGTAAATAATACCACACTCTGCCTTCTTGACATCATAATCACAGGCCTGTAGGAGTCTTAAAACAATATTCTCAACGTCTTCACCCACATAACCGGCTTCCGTCAGGGTCGTAGCGTCTGCAATCGCAAAGGGCACTTCTAGCAAATTGGCCAAAGTTCTCGCAAGGAGCGTCTTTCCGCTACCTGTTGGACCAACGAGCAAGATGTTACTTTTTTCTATTTTAACATCCGCAAATTCTTCCATCAAATGGTGAATCTCTTCATCAAATTTGCCTTCCTCTTTTTGACCTAACCGCAAACGGCGATAATGGTTATATACCGCAACAGCCAACACTTTCTTAGCATGCTCCTGGCCAATTACAAAATCGTCCAATGCCGTTTTTATCTCAGAGGGCTTAATCAACCTAAAGGGCTGGTCATCATGGTGCTCTTTCTCGTCTTTACCGTCTGCATGAGCAGCTCCTGAAGACTTTGTCTGCGTTTCAGTAGAGCCACTTTGGCCAAGTTCACGATCCACGATTGTCTTGCACACATTGATGCAAGAATCGCAAATATATACCCCGGCTGGCCCGGCAATCATCTTCTGCACTTCATTCTGCGCTTTACCGCAAAAGGAACAAAATGTCATCTTTGTTGATTTCGCCATGAAATAATCTACCCCCTCATTACCTCTCAATTAAGAGGCTTTGACAGGTGCTGCCTCCGGACGTGTTATAACCTGGTCAACCAAACCATAGTCTCTGGCTTCTTCAGCACTCATATAGTAATCACGATCGGAATCTTTTTCAATTTGCTCCAAAGTCTTACCACTATGATGCGCCAGAATATTATTAATCGTCTTGCGCCAACGTAAAATTTCTTTCGCTGCAATCGTAATGTCAGAGGCTTGGCCTTGCGCGCCACCCGTAGGTTGGTGAATCATAATACGGCTGTTAGGAAGCGCGTAACGCTTTCCTTTAGTACCGGCGGCTAATAGAACCGTTGCCATACTCGCTGCCATACCCACGCAATAAGTGGTCACATCGCAGTGCATGAAGTTGATCGTATCATAAATCGCCATCCCGGCTGTCACACTCCCTCCAGGGGAATTAATATACACATGTATGTCCTTCTTGGAATCCTCCATTTGCAGGAACAGGAGCTGGGCAACCACCGCGTTCGCAACATAATCATCAATCGGAGTCCCGATAAACACGATTCTGTCTTTTAATAAGCGGCTATAAATGTCCCAGGCTTTTTCTGTTCGGCCATCACGCTCGTAAACATATGGTAAAGTATAATAACTCACGACTTCAATGGATTAAGTGTTAAATTAAAAAGAGTTAAACAATCACGATTAAGCATCCGCTTTAACCGCTTTTTTCTCTTCTTTTACTTCCCCAGAATCCGCCTTATCGCACAAAAAGTCAAGGGTTTTAACCACCAAAACCTCGCGCTTCATTTCATCCACAACTCCTTGGTCTTTCTGAAATTCGCTTACGATTTTATCGGGTGTCACTTGTCTCATATATGCCATCTGGACAACTTTCGCCCATATGTCTTCTTTGCTTATTTCTATCTTCTCTTGTTTCGCAATTTCCAGCAACGCTAAGCGCATCTTAATGTTCTCGCGGGCCAAACGATCCGCTTCTTCAAACAGCTTTTCTTTCTGCTCCTCAAGTTGCTCTTGTGGCACTCCGTGCTGCAACATCCGTTCAATATGGGTGCGTAAAATCTGTTGCTTCTCTGCATCAACTGCGCTCTCTGGCAATTCAAAGTGTGTGTTTTGGTCAATAAAGCGGGCTATCTGTTCTCGCTTGGAGTTCATTTGGTCCAGCTTCTTGCGCTGCGTAACTTCTTGCTCAACAGCTTTTTTAAAGGAATCCAAATCCTTTGCTTTAAAACCGGCAAAGAAGGCTTCGTCTAGCTCAGGTAACACTTGCTCGCGTACTTCATGCATTTCCATGTCATAAGTCGCTTTTTTACCGGCTAACTCAGCTACTTCAAAGTCCTTAGGGAAGGTCATTTCAACCGTCTTGGTGTCCCCTGGCTTCATACCAACAACGCCTTCAACAACCGCTTTCACGCCCATCTCGTCCTTAGCGCCGGCTTTTTCCCATGTATTCTTCTGGGTGCCATAAAGCTTGTTATCAGGAGCAATCTGCTCAATCAGCTCATCGCCAATTTTACCAACGTAGGAAACGCGCACATACTCGTCTGCTTTCGCCGCGCGTTCCACCTTTTCCATCTTGGCATGCTGTGCTTGCTTGGCTTTAATCTCAGCATCAATATCTTCCTCTGTTACAGTAACAACAGGCACGTCTACTTTAATGCCTTTATACTCCGGCAAAGTGATGGTAGGCCAGACATCAAAGACAAAGGTCATCGTGGTATCGGCACCGGCTATCAAATCAGGTGCGTCCGCTTTAATGATGGAGTACAGGTTCAATCCTGATTTCTCACCAATGTACTCATATGCCTTGCGTTGTAGCTTCTTGACCAATTCGTCCGCGATCTCTTTGGCGAACTTCTGCTTGATCATTGTCAAGGGAGCCTTACCGGGGCGAAACCCAGGAATACGCGCATGATCCGTAAACTCCTTATAAACTTCTTTTTCTTCAGCCGCCACTTCCTCCTTGGGAATCGAAACGGTAATTGATTTTCTAACCTCTGTTACGTCTTGTATTGATATATCCACAGCAAACTAATGTTAAATTTTTCTTAACTTAAATGAAATAAAAAGATATATTAAACAAGAGGCAAAGGTCAATTCCCTATTTCACCCCATTTCGTTTTCTCATGTCCTTTTCCCATAAAACCCTTGCCCAATGGTACTGCCAGCTCGGGCAAACTCAGGATGCCGGAATTCCCATCCTGGATGCCATAAGGGGTTGTGATGGCCTTCCTCAAAGGAATAGGGAGGTACTGGCAAATTCGCTTTCTTTTGGCAATGATTGGGGGAAATCTTTACAACTGGCCAACATCATCATCCCTTATGAGGACGCGATTCAAATCAAAATAGGCGCTCAAACAGGTAAACTTTCGGCAATCTTCCACAACCTGGCCGAACAACACGAATTTGCCCATACCGCGCGCTCGAAAATAATATCGCTGTCCATCTACCCGGCCATTGTTATCCATGTTGCAATCCTGGCCTTCCCTATCATGAATCAAATTCATTTTGATAGCACCGCTTTTGTCTTTAACTTCGGGCGCTATGCCTTCGATGTATTAAAGCTCTTAGCAATGCTCTGGGGGCTATTTTTTGCAATCACTTTGCTCGCACGTCATCAAAGATCGCTATTCTTTAAGATCGTAAAATTCCTGCCGGGCCTCGGTGCTTATATCAAAAAGATAGCGCTTGCTAAATTCGCCTCATCCTTGGCTGCTTTCATCCAAGCTGGCGTTTCGCTCGAAATGGGCTGGATCTACGCCGGCAAAGCTTCCGGAGATCCAAAAATCGAAATCGCTTCTCGCGACATCGCTCACGCCATCGCTCTGGGTCACGCTCCGGGAAATTACTTGGCTAACTATCCTTGCTTCCCCACTGCATTCACCCACTTATACCGTACTGGCGAACAAACCGGTCGTTTGGATGAGCTTTTATTATTCTCCGCTAAACAACTCCAACAAGATGCCAACAGTAATCTGTCTGTTGTGACAACGCTCTATCCCACGCTCATAATCATGCTGCTCGCCTTCTTTGTCGCCTCAAAGGTCATTCATATCTACGGCGACTACCTAAAGCTATTCAGCAACCCAGGCTGAGCATCATAAGACTACCGTTTGTCGATGCTGTATTTTCCTGCCCCTACAAACAACAGGCCTAAAAACACGACACACAACGATAATGGGTGAGACACCATACTCTGGTAATCCATCCCTTTAGTATAAAGCATATACGCGCCAAGGCCCGTCACAAAGGCTAACAGGAAGGAAACAAAACGGAAATAAAAACCGATCACAAGTAAGACACCTCCTATCGTCTCGGCAAACGCAGCCATAAATCCCCAAAACAAGGGATAAGTCGTAACGCCCAATAAGGCCATCGCGCCGCCCACATTCTCCAACGCAGACTTCCCGCTAAGAAACTTGGGCACACCATGGGAAACCATTACAATTCCAATAACCACGCGCATTAACAATAATCCAAAATCTGGCTTGTTAAACAATTTGTACAGTTTTTCGTGCATATGCGATATGGGTCTTATCAGATTTTCGTTCCGTCAAATCATACTTTGCCAAAGTAACCAAGATGATGGCAATCATAATCATTTGTTTTGCTCATAGCTGTTTTATGGCAAAAAACTTCTACCAAGCCTTCATTCCAAGCAGGAAGGCTTTTTCGTCACGCCTACTTCGTGTTAAAACAAGAAAAAGCACAGGCATACTATGCTTTTTCCTGATCCCCCTAATCATGAAAAACGGTTACACGGATTAGAGCTTATTTAGGCTGTCAAAATATCCCATGCGGTTTTCTTCTTCCTATCTTTCTTCTCAAAAAGCTGGTTCACTTGTTCTTCCGAAAGAATCTCATTTTCAACAAGAAACTGGCGATGATCGCTAAATAAACCAACGCCTTGCTCGTTGGATTTCAATTTCCTCGCAATAGCGTGGAGGTATGTCTGTCGGATGTTGTTGTGCCTGTTAAGAACCTTTTCAACGCACAAAGAGGTTAATCCAACAGATTTTAGGCTCAGAAGACTTTCTTGAATCAGGCTTATACTTTCGCCTATATCCTCACCATAGCTTATTAGGCGGCTAAATACGATCTGCTTATTGATCTGAAGCATCAAACAATCCTTAATTTGCGTTTTCGAAAACTTGAGCGTTGTGTGCATCGTCGTTATCATATCGGGAAAATCTTTTGGGCATTTAATTGACAAATAAGCCATCACATTGCGATCGAACTCCACGTTATGCTCCAAACTAAGAAGCTTGAAGGATTCTTTAGCGGATAACTTCAACTTTACCGCTATTGCCTTAATATCCTTTACTAAATGACCTTTCTCTGCGGACGCGTGAAGGGGTGAGAAGCTCGTATCGAATACGTTAGTGTTAAGAAGCTTCAGCAGCCGCTCTTTTCCCATGATCTCGACCAGTTCACTCACATCTGTTCCTAAATGACCATTATATGCAGATAGGTAAAGGACTGTTCTGAGATTAACATCTTCTTTTTCAAGAAGCTTCAGCAGCCGCTCTTTTCCCATGATCTCGACCAGTTTATTCACATCTTTTCCTAAATGACCATTATATGCAGATGAGCAAAGGATTGTTCTGCCATTACGATCTACGTCTTCAAGAAGCCTCAGAAAGTCCTCTGTATACAAAGGAGTTTTCTCAATCATTATGCCAATATCTTTTCCTAAATAACCGCGGGATGCAGATATGTTGATAGGTCGGATGCCCTGCTTAGTCTGTTTCGCAAGAAGCTTCAGCAGCCGCTCTTTTTCCATGATCTCGATCAGTTTATTCACATCTGTTCCTAAATGACCTTTATTTGCAGATTCGTGAAGGACTGTTCTGCCATCTAAATCTACTTCTTCAAGAATCTCCAGCAGCGACCTCTTCCTCGCGGGAAATGTTTCGATGATTATGCCAATATCTTTACTTAAATTGCCTTGCTGCGCAGACATGAACAAGGGTGATCTGCCATTTCTATATTTAGAACCCTCCAGTACATAGAATACACTGTCGCGTAGCCCATACGCCGAAACCCCTTCCACGACAGTGGCAATATCTTTTCCCAGGTTGCCGCTCACTGCCGAATCGTAGAAAAATTCTTGCCCTACATCGTTTCGCATATATAAAAGCTCCGAAAGTCTGGAACGAACCTCAGGCCATTTACCATCAACCTCCCTTTCCTTCACAACACTACGTATAAACACATTAATTGCTTTCGCAAAACAGCTCCAACCTTGCAGATCAACATGATGTCGCTCAATAAGTTTAAAGATATCTTTTGCATCATATTCCAAGTAAGCCAGCAGCTCATACGCGTCTTTCCGGGCAAATATCGACAGAATACATGTTTTAACAGCAATCTTGTCTGCGAAAGGGTCTTCCAACACCTCTTTAACAGAATACTGCTTTAACGAATTCACTTTCAATATAGAGTCTACCCGGTCAATGGGGGCATTGCTCAAAACAACATTCAGTAAATTCAGAAAGGTTTTATCGCGCAGAAAGTAGCCAAATTGATAATCTTCCGTGTGTTGCGCTTGAAAAATCTTGTAGGCCTCGCGCATTTCTTTCAAAAACTGGGCGGCTTTTTCATTTCCGAACGTAAGCTCAACTTCGGGATTATCCAGTAAGATTATTAGCTTATTAGTTTTCTCTTCAGGCCCCTTTCCGTAACCCCTGCTTTCTAAAAAGGTTTTGCGGTTCTTGATTTTCACCTGAGTCTTCCATGTTTGATAGCATTCTTCGAGTATTTCAACAAACAGGTTTTTGTTACCGGCTGCAACTGCTTTAAATTCTAAGAATTTAAAAATAAATTCCGTTCGGTCTTTAAATGTTGTTACGTTTTTCTGGTTAATCAGATATTCAATAGCGAGGGATTGGGGATTTCGGTTATTCTCATCCAACAAAACGTGCCCCATAAAATCATGATTATTAGAGCTAAACACAAGGTCCCATGGGCTCTCTTTATAGCGGTTTACGCTACACATCACGGAATCAGCTTCTTTATCCAGTAGATCGCGTAATAATCTCCATGTATCAAAGGACTCCAAAAACACTGCCCAGTGAAAGGCGTTATGATGCTGAGCATCCTTTTCCTGAATCCGGGATTTATCTTTCGTAAAATGCTCAATAAAAACGTCTAGCGCTTTTTCTTTACTGATCTTGTTGTCATAATTGAAATATCGGTAGTGCGAAAGCAGTTCATACACCTCCCACGTCGTAAGCGATGCAGGCTCCTTTTCTGCTCGCTCAAGGCATACTTCGATGTCAAAGGATTCTAGCCCCCTTTCATTTTCGCAAATCTTCAGCTTCTTCTCGTAATTTTCAGACTTCTCCACATTACCGGTTTCCACATCCAATTCACCAAATTTACGCTTCTTATTATTTATTACGTTATTTTCTGGTTTTAGTGAAACTGAATTTATATTATTACCCGTATTCATTTTATATATTAATTATAGTTTTATGAGTAATTATATATGCCTTACATAAATTGTCAACAAAAATCCTACCCACTAAGATATAGCACGCAATTAATTCCCTCAATTATCAAGAGATCACTTAATTTATTTTAAACCGATTTGACCGCCAGCAAATTACAGTAAGGTACGGATTACCCTTGATTCTCCGATCGCGCTTACAAAAATAAATGCGCCAGGCCAAATTTCTGCCATAACATTCCCTACCGTTCCCCCTTGTGCTCAAGGAAAAAATAAGGGGTCACTCGCTCAACCAATCCACTATCTATCTCTTTAATTTCTGCAATGCCATTTGGCACTGCATCGGGCCCATGCGATCTCAATCTCACTAAAACAGATCGGCTGATTAGCGTATCGGGCTGAGGGATAAGCACCATCCCCAATTGCTGTAATTGATACTCGAAATCCACCACTCTGTCCACTTCCTTGAGTTGCACCCAAACTTGATCCGCTGCCATAATTTTTCGGCTAATCAACTCCAGTTTATTGGGGTCGTTATCCACCTGTCGCACGCGCTCAACTATCCGCCAAAAGGGGTCATCTCTAGTCCCTTCAAACACCATCACGCGTTTAATAATGCCATTTTCGTCTTTCGGCTTTACTTGGTAAAATAGCGCCCAGGAAAGCGGAATCGGCTCTTTTGAATTCACAACTTCTCCCAATACAACATTCTGCGAACGTGCTTGCTCTTCTTGCTGACCCGGCACAGAGATGATATGCTCTGAAAAAAACAAGGACACCATCAGCAACCCAATCACAAAGCCCACCCCGTAAATAATATATCTGTTTCGTGCTCTCATTGTCTTCTACCTTTTACGTTCTTAAGCTTAGTCAATTATCTCTTTCCCTCAACCTCAAAACATTATTTAGTAACTCAATAGGACAAAGCTCCTAGCTTTTCCCCACACAGCACTTCTTGTTCGCTTTCATGCAACACAGCACAATTGCCACACCTCCGGCCCACACGCCCGCGTACCGAAATCCTATCCACGCGCCCTTTTTTAAAAGTCCTAAAAACGTATAATCATCCACAAATATCGGCCCCAATAACACAAACGCCACACTCCCCACGACCGTTCCCGCAACCAATATTAAGCCTACGTAATACAAAAAGCTCCAAATCCAATACAGCATCCGCATCATCAACGTTTTTTTTATCCTTTCATTCATACGTACTTTTATTTTGAATGACACAAAAGTTTCGTTTTCAATTCTTACCATTTTATGATCACTGCCAACACTAAAATTCGTGTCCGTTACGAGGAAACAGATGCCATGGGCATCGTCCACCACAGCAAATACATCATCTGGCTAGAGATGGCTCGCATCGAATTAATGGATACCATCGGCCTCCCTTACAAAAAACTAGAGGAGCAAGGCGCTTTCATGCCGGTCCTCGAAGTCTATTGTAAATACAAACGTCCCGCTTTTTTCGATGATCGTCTCACCATAGAAACCTCCATTAAGGAAAAACCGTTTGTCCGCCTGGAAGTTCATTACAAGGTTTTTAGAGACGATACCCTTCTAGCCATCGGGCACACCCAGCACACGTTTATAGACAAAGATGGCAAAGTCATACGACCTCCCCAAATCTTTCAAGACCACGTAAACCGTTTTTTTAAAGCGGAAAATTAGGCTCATTAAGGCGATAAATCCCAATCACTCGCCTCACCACTTCATTCACCGTCAAACCATCCGTCCTGACAACTTCACCGGCATCCGCATACGCTCCTTGCCTAGACTGCAACAACGCTTCTATACGCTCTCTGCGATCTTCTCCTTCCAAAAGCGGCCTATGCCCCTCTTCACTAACGCGTTCTAAAATAACATCCACACTGGCATGCAAAACCACCACCACGCCTCTCTCTTTTAACAAATCCCGCACATAGTCAGGCACAACCATCCCGCCACCACAGCTCACCACACACCCTCTCTTGGGGTGCCCCATCTGCGCGAACTTACACTCCAGATCCCTAAAATACGCTTCCCCATCCTGGGCAAAAATATCTCTAATCGCTCTACCTTCCTTCTCTTCAATCACCCGATCCGAATCCAAAAACACCATCCCCAGCGCCTCCGCCACACGTCTCCCCACAACGCTCTTCCCCGTTCCCATAAAACCCACAAGATACAAGTTCGGTTGATTCGAAGAATAAGTAATCATCTCAAAAAATCATTAAAAAAGGCAAGGCACCCATTATGAACCGCTCACCCTCATCTTCGCAAAACAAAAAGAGCCCAATGATTTTACCCACTAGGCTCTTTTGATAAAATTTATCCTAAACCAACTTAGAACCAAGAATTCTTCGTAACATCCAAACGCAGATTCTTCACGCAACGAGGCGCATTCTGGTCCAACTTATTACACATCCAATGCCACCAAGCATTAGGCACAATATACGAACTATTTTCATATAACTCAAATCGCCCTTTTTGCGGAGCTGCTATCCCTTCAATAGAAAACGTCACCGTCATATAAGAATTCAACTGCAAACGATCCAATGTAAACGTATCACCCACATTTTCTTCCTTTGAGGACCCAATAACCCCCAACACTTTACACTCTACTTCACTCAAGCTATTTACCACATCCAAATACACACTAGAACCGCTCTTAACAACAACTCTACCCATAGAAGCAACACGCTTATAACCGCCCCAACTATTAATAACATTTTGGCAAGATCCGCCCTTAGTTGGCTTTATCGTAAACGCCACATCAAAACCGGACGTATTTGCAACATAAAGGCTCACCGGACTTTGCACATCACCTTCATTACCCTTAACAACCACATTCATCGGCCCCACATTAACTCCCTCAGCAGCCATCACACTAACACCGCTCAACAAGGTAATCACCAACACACAAATGCCCAAAACTGTTTTTTTATTTATTGATTTCATATATATATTGTTACATTAAACTAAACCCAAATATGCCTTAAGTTTACATCAAGCCAGAATTCTAACTAAACTAAAAATAAAGTCAAGTTGTAAAATAAAAACAAAAAAATCCTCTTATTTCTTTCCCTTATTTGCAGACTCATAAAACATCAGCCTCCCTCTCTCAATTTAAACCAATAGAAACAACCCCCATCACCCCAACAATCCCAGCGCCCTCAACACCTTAAACGCATTCTCCAAGGTAACATTCGTCCTCCCCTGCTCAAAACGATTCAACGTAGGCTTACTCACCCCAGCTAACACCGCCAGCTCCGCCTGCGTTAACCCCTGCTCCTGCCGCCGCCTCACCGCTTCTTCGACAATACTTTTCCAATCGAGTTGTATGTTCCGTTCCATCTTGTTTCTATTAATTGAATTAACTTTTCTTTCAGGCTTACTTCCCCAAAGGGAGCATCCGCTATAGCGGCTTGCGCAGAGGCTTTATTGCGCCCTAACCGCTCCACCGCCATCGCAATCGCCGCTTTGTTTAACCCAAACGCTTCCCCAAGTGCCACAATTTTCTTCGCGTTCAAATCCTTCAAGGGCAATTCTTCCGCACCGCCCATCGCCAACGCAACGGCCTTATAATCATACAAACATGCCGCCACTTGATCATAAACAGGTGTCAAACGCAAGCTACCGTCTGGCTCACGAAACATCCCGAAATTCTTAAAATGCATATCCGTATTTCCCAACAAAAATCCGGCGAGAATACGAGCATACAAGCGGTAGTTCTCAACAGGCAAGCATCCTTTCGTATTCAAAATAAAATGACTCATCTCCGAATAAGCGCCCTTATATTTATTCCTCGATAACTTACCCAATAGCTGGTTAAACTCCTCGAAGGGAATGCGCTTCCCTGCCTCCCGATCAAATCGCTTGATAATAAGCGCAGGCTCCCCATCCCCTTCCCCTTCCAATGCGCCAATATTCAGATCAACCACTTTTTCATCAGGTAAAAGAGCCCTAAACGCTTGGGTCGTTAAATACTCATTGTCCACCAAATCCGCATGCCCCCGTGAGGGAAATTTAGCGATGTGGGTGCTCAGCTCTCGCCCTTGAACAGCATAATACTTCCCCCCGCGCTCAACCACCGCGCACTTGGGCTGCACGCCGGAAAGCGATGCTCGCCCCCGAAACGCCGCCACATCCTTAACATCCCGCATATCCAACAACCGTTCGCTCAACTCCGCCGGCTCGGGATCCATAACAGAAACCGCCCCAATACAATCATACCCAAAGGCCAACAACAGCTCCAATCGGCTCACCTCGCCTTGTCTCCAGCCCAACACGCGTTCCTGAGCTCGCTCCAGCCACCCTTCCGCCACCAAATTATCAAAAAAGGGGTGCAGCCCGACATCGCTCACATGCACTAACTTTTCCACCGGTAGCGTCCACGCAATAGATTCTCCACCACCGTCCACATACACTGCGTCATATTCAAACACAATCCTGCCCCCACTTTCTTCCCGCAGTACCCCGGCAAAGTGTTCTTTATAATAAACGTTTCCCCACAATAATTGCGCCATCGGTAAATTATGTTTTACTAAATCAGGTTTATCTCTGTTATAAGTAAAAGATACTTTACTTTTACTGAGTTTTCAAGGGGAAAGTAAAAAATTGTTTACTTTAAATAATCAAAGGGCGTCAGAAAGTAAAATATATTTTACCATAGCATCGATCAATGCAATTCAAGAAAAGAGGTGTCAAATTTGCTATTCTCGGGAAACAAGGATAGGTTGAAGGCAACCCCCCTCAACCAAGGTGAAGATTACACAAATTAAAGAAATTCGTGGATATAAAGCTTTTAAGAATTTTAAGTGGGAAGATTTTTTCGGAAAAAATAACAATAACACTTTGCATGAAAGGGTTAATATCTTTTATGGCGAGAATGGTTGTGGTAAAAGCTCCATATGCTCTATACTAAAGGCAGCTTCAGATGAAAGTCCTTTTGATCTCTGCCCTGAGAAAGCCAGCTTAACGGTCAATCACTCTCCTCAGGAATTAACGTATCAAGATGGCCAGTGGGAGAATCATGACTCGTTAAAAAAAGGAGATATTCTTTTTTTCGATCAAGCATTTGTTATAAAGAACATACACACTCATGGAGAAAGGCGTACAACTAAAGATGGACACGAGCAAGAATCGGGAAACCTAATTATCGAATTCGATCAAACAGCAATCGATCTTAAAAATAAAAAAACGACTGCAAAGGCAAAATTAGATGAGTTCAATAAGGAGCACAAAAAAGATTTAAAATTCGGCTTAACCGAAAAGGAAATAAAAACCTACGATGATCATTTCAAGAATAAAGATAAAGATGAGCTTTCTGAGTTGATTGAAAAGAAAAAAAGTGAACTTCCAAAAAAAGAACAGGAATTAGAAAAACTGAAAGATAGGCAGAAAAGGAGCTCTGAAATTGAAAATTTAAAACCAATAGACTCCCCTCCTCATCAGAGCTCCATTCTCTCAAGCTTGGATGATTATCAAAACATCTTCAATTTCGATACAAAAGAACAATCGAGTTATGACGCCGCGGAAGCGACCAAAAAAAAGATAAACGGGAATAAGGATTTTTTCAAAACAGGCATTGATATATACGAACAATCTCCTCCGCCTAAGTGTTGCCCCTTCTGTGAATCTAAAAGCGAAGAAAGTCGCATAAAAGAAATCATCAAAATATATCATGAAATTTTTGATCAAGCCCACAAGGATCAGCAAGAGTTATTCTTAAAAAGGAAAATGGATCTTTCCGATGAGATTGATTTGATTATAAACTCATCGAAAAAGGACGCTCTTAATTCTGTTTTTAACGAGCTGGAAAACACCAACCTGAAAATGGAGATTAAGGACTTATACAGTGCAGAAGAAAGGTCAGAGTATTTAGGTATTCAAAATAAGCTCACAACCAAATCCTTACAAAGCCTAAAAAATAAACTGGACGCGCTAGAAAACCCCGACAATGAAAATATTAATGAAATCTATAACGCAGCAAAAAAAGAATTTGATGAAATCCAAAAATACATCCAGCGGGTAAGTAATTTTGTGGAATCCAAAAATAAAGCGATAAAAAAATTTCAATCAGACAACAAGGGTGACAGTTTAAACGAAAATATTAAAAACACCCAAGCAGCTATTGATGAAGACAAAAAAATTATTGATTTCTATGACAATAATTTTCATTCAAAGCATGAAAATAACAATCGTTTAAAAAAAGAGCAAACTGCACTTAAAGAGCAATCCGATAAATGCGAATCCGTATTTAATGAACACGTTAATGCAAATATCTTCGACAAACAATTGGAGCGCATAGAAAAGTATTTCGAAAAATTCGATTTTAATTTTAAACTCAAGCTTCTAGTCCCAAAATCAAACACAAAAGAGCCACCTTTTAGCTTTGCAATTGAGGATACAGATGGCAAAAAAAGAGCTCTCGAGACGGGTCTTTCCGAAGGCGAACGACAAGTCCTGTCATTATGCTTCTTTTTCGCGTTCCTTGATGCTCAGGCAAACAAAGAAGCCAAAATTCTGGTTTTTGACGATCCTATCAGCAGCTTAGACAACAGCAATTTGGAACACTTAGTAGACCTAATTAAAAAGGAGTATGTTAAATTCTCTCAAACACTCATCTTCACCCACAACAAACCTTTTCTTCACTTTTTAAGAAAAAAGTTTAGCTTCCATGATAAAAACAAGGAAAAGAGTAAGGAATATGTTATTTTAAAAAACGAAGAAAAGTTGGGAGGTAGTTTTATTGCAGGCAGTAACTTGAAAAACACCATTCATAAGAAACTCAAAACTTTTCTAAATCGCAAGAAGGCTCAAAATGGGCAGGGGCTTCATATCGAAGAAGAATGTATCAAATACGGGCAATACTTGAGGTATGAAGTAGAGCGATTAATAAAAAATGATCTACTTGGATGGAATAAACAACAGTTTCCTGAAATACTAGAAACCATAAAAAATAACCAAAAAATCTCTGACCAAGATTTTGATAAAATCAAAGAGATATACGACTTCTGTAACTGGACTACTGCACACGTTGCTGGCTGTATAAAAACTGGCGAAGATGAACCAGGTTATAAGCGTTTGAGTCAGAAAATTGAAGAATTTATTAACATTCAAAAGAAGTTCAATAAAGGCGAGTCAGATTAAGTCTGAACTATTATAACCAACAAAATTACCCTTGTAGTCCTGCTTCGCGGCGGCGTTGTGACTAAAAATCTTTTTTCTCACAAATCGACTCAACGACCACTCTCCACAAAATCATTTTCGCTATACTCAAAAAGCAGATTGAAATCGGGGCAAAACGCACTGCGTCTTCCAGAATAGGAGTTGCGACACAAACCCCAACTTTACCTAACCACGACACCGTTAGGCAACAACTTCTCTCCAACCCTCATGCAAGAAGCTAATCTTACAAACGCTACTATACTGAACGAAATGTCACTAAAAACCAAAAAAATGAAAGAAATTTCAACTATTTTCAAAAATCATCCCAACCATCCCAATTATCCCAATTATCGATAAGAAAAACTATTGACACTTTTGTATAATAGAAGGATGCCATTTCACCCCATCTCCTCGAGATACAAGCAACCGACCCATAACAAGATCCAATCCAAACCACACCCTCTCAATAAACCACCCCCTTCCGCCACCTTGGCACTCCGAGCGCAGCGAGGCAAGAGCCAAGAGTGTCTGACATAGCCTTGGCGTAGGCAGGTCGCTACGCTCGCGTCAGGAGACTTTATCCCAATCCAATATTTCTAACCAAAAACAACAATGTATCCCTATCCTCCTCACAGCACCCCACCATAGCACCTAGACCCCATTCACGTCTCCTCCTGATTGACGCAAGACGGTTGCTAATGCCACAGCGAACGAGGTTTTAACTCCTCGCCCGAGCGTAAAATACGTCCCCTTCTTGAACATCAGCGCACGAAGACGCCAGTCTAATTACCCACAGTTGATTTGTTTTGTTGAAGAGAGTGGTTAAAAACTGCGGAGTTGGCCGGGAATGGAAAGCAAAACACCCCTGTATTTAAGTTATTAACATTGACTCATTATGCCCTGTATGTATATCATGAATCTCTCGCTAAGAGAACCATTAAGTTTTCAAAATGCATGAAAAATCCGTCACTCAATTTCACAATCCCTTCTTGGTGTATTTTGGTGTTTTTTAGCCTGTTTGCGTTTCTGACAATCGGGGTGGGGCTCCACTTTAAATTCGGTTTTATGGAAGAATTTGGCATTCATCATCATGTTGATACCTCTCATGCGATGACTGTCAATGGTGTGAATCTATGGTTTTTGTATCTGCTGGCCACAGGGGGTAGACCAATAGCTGCTCTTGTATACCTAGTGGTCCAAAAGCTATCGCCCTATACATCATTAGACACATTAGTAGTTTATCGTACCATTGGCTTAATCGGGTTAGTACTAGTTGCGTTCGCAATGCATCTGGAGCTAAAAAGAAATGCCTTTTCGCTATTTCAAGCCACAACCATTCCTTTACTGGCTCTTGTTTCCCCTGCGTTTTATGTGCACGTTATTCAGGGGCACATATTTATACAACCTTATGCGGCTCTATTATCCTATTTTGGCTACTTAGTATTGGTTAAGAACTTTAAAATTTTGGCTAAATATAGGTATTGGAATTGGCTCGTTGCCTTCGGGCTATTTTTTATAGCGGTAAATACTTATCAACCCTCCGCAATGTTTGTCAGCGTTTTTATGGCCATCTATTTATTAGCGGGCAAGGAAAGTTTTTCGCACAAATTAAAAAAGATAGTGTTGATCAGTGTAATTATGTTTTTGGTATTGGTAACGTCTTACATTCTGCTTTTTTCAATAACCTATTTATTTAAAGGAGATTTAAGGCGAGCTGTTCTCTCATGGGATATTTTCGATCGACTGTCCTGGTTTTTGAGTGCTCCATTAAGCATAACATCTGCTTCTATTTACCCATATATAAACTGGATTTCCCCAATATTAGCACTCGCATCACTGGCTATAGTAACATTTTTCAACCGCTCTTTACAGAACAGTTTTCAACGAATAATTTTCTTTTTTGTATTAATAGGGTTAATATTCTTTGCCTACTTGCCTCATTTGGTCTCCACCGAAACAGAGCTCTTGCATAGGACAATGTTACCGTTAAGCGCTTTGCTGATTTTTTTTATGTCTACAGCTTTCTTTAAAGCAACCTCAAGGCTCTGCAAGGTTTCCAAAACTATGCCTCAAGTTATTTATGTCCTCTTTATTTGTGTAAGCGCCTATTTAGCTCAGGATAGATTGATTGCTCAGATGGGATTGCCTTTAAGTATAGAGACGGCTTACCTGCTGAAACAACTCAGGCATTTTAACAATAAAGACTTCGATAATATCGTTGTTATAAGAAACTCCGCCTATCCTTGGCAGCCGCTTACTTATGAATGGAAAACCAGTGGGGAGATAGGTCGCACAAATGATCATAATTTTGCAATATCGCAGGGGGTAACATCAGCCCTAAAGGAAAACTTCCCAAACCTTCCTAGTAAAGATTTACCTATAAAGGTAGTGAGTGCGGGAGGAGCCAAAAAAGAAACAACGGATAAAACATTTTTAATAGATATGAGAGAACCATACGCCCTCATCAAGGAAACCTTTTAGAATGAAAAAATTTAAAAATGCCGCTTTAATTGGTTTCACAGGATTCGTTGGCTCGAATCTCCGTGAGCAGTTTCGTTTTGATGGGGAATTTAATTCGGCTAATATTGCCTCTTTGAAAGATAGTACCTATCACACCGTTATCTGTGCCGGCATTCCAGCCAAGAAATGGATCGCAAACCAACATCCGGAAGAGGATCGTAAAAACATAGAGGCTTTGGCAGAGCATTTGAAGGGCGCAAGCATCAAACGATTTGTCTTGATCTCTACAATTGATGTCTACCCTTCACCCATTGATTTTAATGAGGATTTTGATCCTTCCGAGGAAGAGAACCATCCCTATGGTGTTAACAGAATTTGGTTTGAGAATTTTATTAAACAGACATTTCCGATTCATTACATAATCCGCCTTCCTGGTCTTTTTGGTAATTATTTAAAAAAAAACGTCTTGTTTGATCTTTTAAATGATAATTGCTTAGAGCAGATCAATCCTGATAGCTCTTTTCAATATTATTACTTAAAAAACTTAAAATCGGATATTGCTAAAATGATCGATAATGATATTCGTGTAATCAATTTCGCTACAGAGCCTATTAAAACAAGTGCCATAATCGAAAGATTCTTTAAGGATAAAGCGGTCGGGCAAAAAAAGAGCAATACCTCCCTTTATGCTTTTAGGTCTAAATATGATCGTTTATGGAATGGTCAGCATGGCTATTTATATAACGCTGATCAGATCATGCGAGAATTGGGTGAATTCGTAGCAACAAATAGGGCTAAGCGATGAGGTTATGCATATCAAATATTGCTTGGTCAAGGGATGAGGATTCAGTGATTTTTAATTTTTTGAATGATAATGGCGTTGAGTTGGTAGAATTGGCACCTGCCTCTTATTGGCCCAATCCGGACAGGGTAGATCTATCGGCTATAAAGCAGATCCGTCATCAGTTGTCTCAATTCAATGTAAAACCATGTTCTTTTCAATCACTCTTGTTTGGTCGCCCAGAGCTTGTTTTATTTGCAGAGAATCAGGATAAAAACCCGCTTGTTCCCTATATGAAGGGTTTAATCGATACTGCATCAGCATTGGGAGTGCACACCCTTGTTTTCGGATCTCCCAAGAACAGGCTTAAGGGTAACCTAACCTTTTCTGCTGCCATTGATAAAGCCGTTCCTGTCTTTAATGCTTTGGGTGACTACGCTGCTTCCAAAAATTGCATGATCTCGCTTGAGCCCAATCCTGCGAATTACGGGGGAGACTTTATCATAAACACATCAGAGGCTTTGATATTGCTGGAGAATTTAAATACACCAGGTGTATGTTTACACTTCGATACGGGTGGAATGTTTATGAATCAGGAAGATATCGTCAATATAATTGATCATTATATTGATAAAGCAGCCCATTTTCATATTAGCGAGCCTTTCTTGCAGTCATTTGAATATCCCCTAATTAATCATAAGTTGGTAGCTGATGCGCTAAAGGCAAATAGCTATAATAAGCCGGTGTCGATCGAAATGAAAAAAAGCCCTCAAAATTCGATCAAAACAGTTAGAAAAGCCATTGCTTTTGCTTCGGAGACGTACTTATGAAAAGTTCGTATGATGCCATAGTTGCAGGGGGTGGATTTTTTGGAGTTTCCATTGCTTCCTATCTCAAACAGAAGGGGATGAGTGTTCTCTTGTGCGAGCTTCAGGATGGGCTCATGCAGAGAGCTTCTTATGCAAACCAAGCTCGGGTGCATAATGGTTATCACTATCCTAGAAGTTTTTTAACAGCAGTTCGTTCGCGTATTAATTGTAATCGATTTGCGGCAGACTTTAATAACTGTATCGTGAATTCGTTTGAAAAATATTACGCGATTCCTTATCAATTCTCAAACGTTACTGCCAACCAGTTTTATTCATTTTCCCAACGTATTCAGGCACCCATTAAAAGAGCTCCTTCCAGCATCTTGAAGCTGTTTGACAATCAATTGATAGAGGATGTTTTTCAAGTTACCGAATATGCCTTTGATGCCGTGAAACTTCGTGACATAGTGGTTAATCAAATGATTGATCTTGGCGTTGACATCGCAACACAAACAGAGGTGACATCTGTCAAGCCCTTCCCCCAGGAGAAGCTGAGAGTAGTTTGTGCTAAAAATGGTGTCACCGAAACGATTGAGGCCAAGTATTTATTTAATTGCACTTATTCCCAAATCAACAAGCTCTTACGTAATTCAGCGCTCCCTTTAGTGAATTTCAAATACGAAATTGCCGAAATGGCTTTGGTGGAGGTTCCCGAGGAGATGAAGAACATAGGCATTACTGTCATGTGCGGCCCCTTTTTTTCCTGTATGCCTTTTCCTTCAAAAAAACTTCATACGCTTAGCCATGTGCGTTATACACCTCATTTAACATGGTATTCGAACGAGGATCAAATGTCCGACTCATACAAACGCCTGGATAATTATCCCAAAAAATCTTCCTTCAAACACATGCAATACGATGCTCAAAGGTACATGCCTTTGCTTAAGGAGTGTAGATACCAAAGCTCTTTATGGGAAGTCAAGACGTTGCTACCTAAAACCGAGTTCGATGACAGTAGACCTATATTACTTCGTAGAGACCACGGCATAGAGGGTTTTCATTGCGTTTTGGGTGGAAAAATTGATAACATATACGACATCATTGATAGCTTAAAAAATTAATATTATGTCCGATAAAGAACATTTCATTTCTGTAATCCTACCTTTATATAATAATGAGGATATTATCGGGAATTGCTTGGAAAAATTGAGCGCTATTCTTAGAGAACAATTTTCGTTTTATGAGATTATCGTGGTTGATAACTGTTCAATAGATAACAGTTTCGAGCGTATCAATGACAAACTGAAAACGATTCCTTGCGCAAGATGCATGTCTTTGTCTCGGCATATGAGCATCGAAATCGCTATAACCGCTGGGCTCGAAACATGCATAGGGGACTTTGTCGTCATTATGGAACATGGCGATCCATCGACAATGATACCCGAGTTGGTTGATAAATGCACCTCCAGCAAAAGTGGCATCTTACAGGGAGTGTGTATTGAGGATGAGAATTACTCCCGTGGCATGATCGCCAACCTATTTCATGCTTATTGCAGAAAAGCTTTGGGGGTAAATTTGCACCCTGGCTCTACTTTCTTTCAGGTGCTTAGCCGCAAGAATGTAAATTACATTTTAAAGTTTAAAGATAGATACAGGCAACTAAGGTATTTTACCGCCGCTATTGCTAAGCAAAACAACTTTTTTAAATATAGCAAAACAACGAGTACGCCAAGGTCTCGTTTCCGCATTTTTTTGCAAAACATAGGAGATGGCGTAAAGTTAATCATAAACAACTCCTTGCACCCACTTCGGCTGGTTTCCATTTTGGGTCTCGTTGCAAGTGCCTTTAATTTGCTCTACATAATCTATGTGGTGTGTGTGTATCTCTTTAAACAAGAGGTAAGAGAAGGTTGGACTACGCTGTCGTTACAAAGCGGATTTATGTTCTTTATGATCTTCCTCGTATTGTCATTATTAAGTGAATACATCGGGTTGCTTTTGGTAGAAACACGCAAACGTCCATTATTCTTCCTCAAAGAAGAGGCTACCAGTTCCACGTCTGTCACCAACATGGATATCCTTAATGTAATGGAAAATCAGGATAATGATTATCGATGAATCGTGAAGTTCCAAGATACAAAAAAAAAGAGTTTTCTGAGCGAAAATCATCTTATTGTATCGTTGTTTTTGTGATTAATGAAGGGGATCGTATCCGATCCCAACTGGCTAAAATGAAACCTTATAGTGATCAGGTTGATATCATCATTGCGGATGGAGGTAGTACCGATGGTTCTTTGGATGAAGCTTATCTAAGGGAACAGGGGGTACGCGTGCTTTTGATAAAGACAGAGACAGGTAAGCTGGGTTCTCAAATGAGGATCGCTTTTGCTTATGCTCTTGATCAGGGGTATAAGGGCGTCATTGTGATGGATGGAAACAATAAGGACGATCCTGGTGCTATCCCTCAATTCATTAAAGCATTGGAAGAGGGTATGGATCATGTTCAAGGTTCTAGGTATATTCACGGAGGAGTCGCGATTAATACGCCTTGGCTGCGTCACTGGGCGGTCAAATTAATACACGCGCCTCTGATTCGGTCCGCTTCTGGCTTCCGTTATACGGATACGACAAATGGTTTTCGAGCTTACAGTAAACTTTTTTTAAATAATGCTGGGGTCGATCCTTTTAGAAAAGTATTTTCAGATTATGAGTTGCATTATTATCTTGCGATTAGAGCAGCGCGTTTGAAATTTAAGGTCAGGGAAGTCCCGGTCACCAGAGCCTATCCCAAATCAGTGCCAGCTCCCACGAAAATTTCATTTTTTAAGGGTAATTTTAATGTTTTAAAACTCTTGTTTCTTGCTTGCTTTGGCTATTATAATCCCAAAAATATCCAAAAATAATCCATGAATATAGCATTTAATGAAAAGATAAAATTCTTTTTTGTTTCTCTATTTGGCATCGTGATTGATTTTGCCGCTGTTAATTTTTTTTTCTTACTCTTTAAAGTTAATTTCATGTATTCATGCGTGCTAGCGTTTTTTGTAGCTTCGTTGGTAAACTTTTTCTTCCATTATTATTGGACGTTTGTCAGTAGATCGCTCAGTAGTAGAAAGCTGGTGTATTACTTTAATTTCCTACTAAGCATCGTAGTTGGGCTAATCACCAGAATGTCTGTTATTTACGTTTTGATATTGTTGTTTACTGGGGAAAGTACTCGCTCTCTTGTTTTTGAAGGGATATATGTTTTAGGCGTTATCACATCTTTTTTGGTTAATTTCCTTATCTCGGATAAATTTGTTTTTAAACCAAACATTGTATCAACCTCGGCCATTAAAAGTCGCTAAACTCTACGAAAAAAATTTGATGTCACCGTAATCGCCTACCTCGTATTGCATCGACCCCCACTCAACGCCGGCGCCAGTCTAAATAAAAGGGTCATTTGCGACTTTCCATAGCGGTAAATTCACGTTAAGATAACATCTTAATCCGCCAGAATACCCCCTATGGATGCTCCAAGAAAATACACCTGCCCAATGCACCCCCAAATCATCGAGGATAAACCAGGAGACTGCCCAATCTGCGGCATGGCCCTCGAGGCCATAAACGGCAGCGAAGCCCCCCACCAAGAAACTGAGCACACCCACCCCTCAGCCTCCTCCGAATACCAACAACTCAAAACCCGTTTCATCCTCGGGGTCATCCTCTCCCTCCCCATCCTCATCCTCTCCATGCTAGGGGAACACCTGGGCCTCCCAACAAAACTCAACCTCTGGTCCCAGTTCCTACTAGCAACCCCGGTCATGCTCTGGGCAGGCTCTATCTTCTTCCACCGCGCCTGGAACTCCCTCCTCAAAGGGCACCTCAACATGTTCACCCTCATCTCCATCGGCACCGGCACAGCTTATATCTACAGCATAATCGCCCTATTCTTCCCGGAACTCTTCCCCGAAAAATACAAAGCGAAAGGCCACGTAGAGCTCTACTTCGAAGCCGCCGCGGTCATCATCACTCTGGTCCTCCTCGGCCAAATGATCGAAGCCAAAGCCCGCTCCCGCACCTCAAATGCCATCAAAGAGCTCCTCGGCCAAGCCCCAAAAACAGCCCGCGTCCTCGATAAAAATGGCAACGAAACCGAAAAACCAATCAGTTCCGTTGAAAAAGGTGATCACATCAAAGTCCCCCCAGGCACCAAGGTCCCCGTAGACGGAGTCATCCTAGAGGGCTCCGGCATCCTAGACGAATCCATGATCACAGGAGAGCCCATCCCCACCTCCAAACACCCCGGCGACAAAGTCACCGGTGCCACCATCAACACCCAAGGCTCCTTCATCATGAAAGCCGAACGCGTTGGCAAGGACACCCTCCTCTCCCAAATCGTAGACCTCGTATCCCAAGCCCAACGCTCCCGAGCCCCCATAGAAAAGTTAGCAGACACAGTCTCCAGCTACTTCGTCCCCGCCGTTATCCTAGTAGCAATACTAACCATCATCATCTGGAGCATCTGGGGCCCTGAACCAAAACTCGTCTACGGCCTAGTCAACGCAGTTGCTGTTCTAATCATAGCCTGCCCCTGCGCCGTCGGCCTCGCCACCCCAATGTCCATCATGGTCGGCATCGGAAAAGGAGCCCAATCCGGCATCCTCATAAAGAACGCAGAAGCTCTCCAAACCTTCGCAAAAATAGACACCCTACTTGTCGATAAAACCGGCACCCTCACCGAAGGCAAACCCACCGTAGAGCAAATACAAGTCACCAATAACTTCGCCCAAAACGAAGTCCTACAACTCGCAGCCTCCTTAGAAAACGCCAGCGAACACCCCCTATCCCAAGCAATTGTCAAATACGCAAAGTCTCAGAGCCTGGACTTATACAAATCAACCAACTTCCACTCCGAAACCGGCAAGGGCATCAAAGGAACCGTTAACAACAAAGAAATTCTAATCGGGAATGGCACGTTCCTAAAGGATCATAACATAGAAGTCTCATCCAAGAATAACGATATAGCCAAAACAGTAATATACATTGCAATCGATAACAAATACGCCGGAAGTTTGACAATATCAGATCCTATAAAAAAAACCACACCCTCAGCCATTAAAAACCTTAAAGCCATGGGCATAAAAGTAATCATGCTCACGGGCGATAATAAAAGCGTTGCCGAAAAGGTATCGAAGGAACTCAATTTGGATTCATTTCACGCAAATGTTAGTCCAACCGATAAACACAGTTATGTAGCCAAATACCAGAAACAAGGAAAGCATGTCGCTATGGCCGGCGATGGAATAAACGATGCCGCCGCACTCGCTCAAGCCGATATAGGAATCGCAATGGGAACCGGTACAGATGTCGCCATCGAAAGTGCCGATATTACCCTGGTCAAAGGCGACATTAGAGCCATCACAAGCGCAATAGAGCTCAGCCGCTTAACAATGCGTAATATAAAGCAAAACCTTGTATTTGCATTCATATACAATGCAGTGGGAGTACCAATCGCTGCAGGGTTATTATATCCCTTTACCGGTTTACTATTGAGCCCTATATTGGCAAGCATCGCCATGAGCCTAAGCTCCATTTCAGTGATCGGGAATGCGCTGCGCTTAAAAAAGAGCAAACCAGGTTGAGGATCTCATTCCTAAAACAGAAGGGATTTGGGCACAAAAAAAGGCTGCTAAGATAGCAGCCCTTGTAAATTGAATTTCAACTAATTACTCAGCAGTTGATTCAGATTTTGCTTCTTCCTTCTCGGTTTTGGCATGCTGAACAACTTTACGTTTCGCTGAAACCTTCTTTTTACGGCCTTTTGTATAACCTTCATCAGAAGCCTCGATAAATTCGATGAGTGCCATATCCGCACTATCACCACGACGAGCAATAAGCTTGTAAATGCGAGTGTATCCACCTGGTCGGTTTAAAAACTCTTCTGCACGCTCATCGAAAAGCCTTTTGATAGCTACTTTGTCGCGGACACGAGAAATTGCAAGTCTTCTAAAATGAAGCTTTTGAGCAAGATCTTCTGCTTTACTTGCTTTCACCGACATAGTTACGATTTTCTCGATAAAAGGTCTGAGTGCTTTAGCTTTTGCCAAAGTTGTTTTAATTCTGCCGTGAGTGATCAGAGCTCCAGCCAAGCTTGCTAGCATGGCGGATCTGTGAGCTTTTTTTACTCCGAGCTGGTGTCTGTGGTTACCGTGACGCATATTTCCTTACAATTTATATTAAATCCCTTATTATTTTATATGTCTCCAGAAACTTCCAATAGTCTTTCGTCTATTTTCATTCCGAGGGACAATCCCAATTGTTCTAGTTTTGCCTTAATTTCATTTAAGGACTTTTTACCAAAATTACGATACTTGAGCATTTCGTTTTCGCTCTTCATGCAAAGTTCACCAACTGTTGTAATGTTAGCGTTATTTAAGCAGTTTGCAGCACGAACTGATAGCTCGATTTCGTTTACGCTCATGTTTAGGAGCTTACGCAATCTATTTTGCTCTTCAGAAACTTCAGTACCCTTTGTTTCGAATTCAATTTCCTCTTCACTCACCTGTTCGAAAACCTTTAAGTGGTGCTGTAAAATTGCAGTCGCTTCTTTTAGTGCTTCGTCAGGAGTGATACGGCCGTCTGTCCAAACTTCGAGTATTAACTTATCGAAATCAGTCATTTGACCAACACGGGTATTTTCAACCGCGTATTTAACGAGGCGAACTGGACTAAACAGAGAATCGATCGTAATGAGCCCGATGGACTGATTTTCTTTCTTGTTCTCGTCAGCAGTACAATATCCACGTCCTACCTTAACTTCGAGATCGGCGACAAAGCGTCTTTTCTTATTAAGGGTACAAATGATTTGATCTGGATTGAGCACTTCGATATCAGAATCACCCGAGATATCTGCTGCAGTCACAGGACCTTCTTTATCAACATCGATGATCAAATGAATATTTTCGCGCTTCTTAGATTTGAGAATGACCTTCTTCAGGTTTAAAACAATATCTGTGACATCTTCAACCACGCTATCAATGCTTTGAAATTCGTGATTAACACCTTCTATTTTAATGGAACAAATAGCAGCTCCCTCAATAGAACTGAGTAAAACTCTGCGAAGCGAATTACCTACACTATGTCCATATCCTGACTCGAAAGGCTCTGCGACAAACATTGCATACGTATCCGTAGCGGTTTTGTCGTCTTTCATTAAGCGCTTCGGCAATTCAAACTTTCCTAATCTTTTGGCCATAATTGTTTTCCGGGTATTGGTTGTAACTCTATCGACTGTAGAACTCTACAATTAGCTGTTCATTAATTAAAGAACAAATTTCATCTCTTACAGGAGTGCGATTCACGACACCCTTCAAAGCATTTACATCAACTGCAAGCCAAGCGGGAACACCTCTATACTCAATGCCTTCGAGACTTCTTGTTGCGATTTGCATTGATGATGTTTTATCCTTACGAACCTCGATGGTGTCGGCTGGAGCAATTGTGTAACTTGGAATATCTACCTTCTTACCATTAACCAACACGTGGCCATGAACGACAAACTGACGTGCGGCACGACGTGTTCTTGCTAACCCAAGCATGTATACAACATTATCTAAACGCTGTTCAAGAAGCTGTAAAAAAACTTCACCCGTAACACCACGAATTTTTTTAGCGCGCTCAAAAGTTAAGCGAAATTGCTTTTCAGTGAGACCGTAGAACATTCTAGCCTTCTGCTTTTCACGCAATCCGATTGCAAATGGGGTTTGCTTTTTACGCTTTTTTTGGCCGTGCTGACCAGGTGCGTATGGTTTACGTTCGCAAGCAGTTTTCTTGGGAAATATTTCTATTCCATCTTCCAAGTATTTTCTGTTTTCCCTTTGAGTTGGTCCTGTATATCGAGACATATTACAATATTATGTTAAATTATTTAATTAGACGCGTCTTCTTCCAGGTTGACGGCAACCATTGTGACGAATAGGTGTGGCATCAGTAATTTTAAGAACATTCAAACCTAACGCTTGAAGGGCACGAACGGCGGAATCGCGACCGAGACCCGGTCCCTTTAAAATAACGTCCACATCTTTTAATCCATGTGACATAGCAACACGTGCGGCATCCTGAACGACTACTTGCGCTGCATAAGCTGTTGATTTACGTGAACCTCTAAAATTACATTTGCCGGAGCTAGACCAGGATATTACATTACCTCTTTGATCCGTAAAGCATACTTTTGTATTATTGAAAGTAGCAAGGACGCTGCATCTTCCTGTAGTAATATTTTTACTACCCTTAGCTTTGCGAACTTTGACCTCCTGAATTTCGGCTTTAAGAAGATCACTAGCGCTAGGCTGTTCTACCTTCTTCTCTGCTGCAGCCTCAGTATTTTTCTGAGCTGTTGCTTCTACTTCTTGTTCTACGATTTCTTTATCGTCTGTGTTTTCCATGTTAAACTCCTGATTCTATCCGCAATTATTACTTTTTGTCTGCCTTTTTCTTACCGGTAACGGCCATGCGCCTTTTACCCTTTGCAGTACGTGCATTCGTGCTGGTACGTTGCCCTCTAACCGGCAGTTTTTTGTAGTGGCGAATGCCTCTATAGGCCTTGATGGCTTGAAGTCGCTTAATATTCGCAATGATATGTCTACGCAAATCACCCTCTACCTCATAGCCTAACTCAGTAATCGCCTCTGCAATCTTGTTTAGCTCCTCTTCGGACAGTTGATTGGCGCGTACGTTTGGGTCTATTCCAGCATGTTCTAATACAATGACGGAACGATTTGGCCCAATGCCATACAAATACCGTAACGAATACTCAATTTTCTTTTTTTCCGGTATATCTACTCCTAATAATCGCGGCATAATAATATTGTTTGATTGTAAAAATTTATTTAAAAGGTTAAAGGTAACAGAAAATTAAAATTGCTCAAGCATTTTTTCTCGTTTTTTGGAAAATGTCAATATTTCTGGCTCATCTTTTGTAATGAGAACAGTATGTTCGGCATGAGCAGATGGTAATTTATCTGAAGTAACAACAGTGAGGCCGTCTGCAGCATAATGAACTGCGGGCTTACCAAAATTCACCATGGGCTCAATCGCAAGTGTCATTCCGGGTTTTAATTTCGGGCCGGTATTTTTCTTACCATAATTCGGTATCTGGGGTTCTTCATGCATATTTTCACCAACACCATGGCCGACAAATTCCCGAAGGACGCTGAAGCCGTTACTTTCTACGTATTGCTGGATGGCATGTGAAATATCCCCTACTCGATTACCTGAAATTGCTTTCTGAATGCCCTTTTTAAGCGCTTCTTCGGTAACCCGTACTAATTTCCTTGCGTCCTCAGTTGCGGTGCCCAAAATGATCGTGCACGCATTATCACCAATAAAGCCGTTGTAGTCGACGCATACATCAAGAGATACAATATCCCCTTCTTTAAGGACGCGGTTAAGGGTACCTACACCGTGGACGACTTCCTCATTTACTGAGATGCAAGTATATGCAGGATATTTTTTATCTCCTACTTGATAATTGAAACAAGCGCTGGTTGCGCCATGCTTAGCGATCAAATCACGCCCAATTAAATCCAAATCATAAGTAGTCATCCCAGGCTTTGCGGCTTCGCACATGCCTTCAAGAATTTCTGCGGCAACACTACAGGCTTGGCGCATTTTTTCTACTTGTTCAACTGATTTAATGGGTATCATGAATTAACTAAAACTTTTGTAATATCCAGGCAACAATACCGATTGTAAAAAGAATTCCTAACGGCCACCAAAGCGCACTCAAGTTTTTAAGTTCGCCAGTGTCAACAGCAAAAGAACTTCTTGTCTGGCTTCCACGCCCTTTGAGCTTACCTTTTTTCAAGAAACCGTCATAGTGACGTTGCAATAAGTAAGTTTCAATCTGGCGCATAGTGTCCAACATAACACCGACAGTAATAAGCGTACCAGTACCGCCAAAGAACAAGGCTACTGAATAAGGGACGTTGTAGGCATAAAACAATAAATCGGGAAACAATGCAATTGCAGTCAAAAATATTGCACCCGCTAGCGTCAAACGCGTCATTACAAAATCCAAAAACTGTGCTGTTGGAACACCCGGACGAACCCCTGGAATGTAGCCACCTGCCTTTTTTAAATCGTCTGCAATTTGAATTGGTTTAAACATGATAGAAACCCAGAAATAACTGAATCCTAAAATCATGGCACCATAAACAACGTAATATGAAACGGAACCTTGAGTTAAATACAAAGCCAATTCGCGGAAGAAATTAAGCCCGGTTGCTCCAGCAATATAGGTAAATATTTGCTGAGGAAACATCAATATGGCACTTGCGAAAATAACTGGCATAACACCGGAATAATTCACCTTTAACGGTAAAAATGTGCTCTGTCCGCCGTACATCTTTCTACCAACTATGCGTTTTGCATATTGTACAGAAATTTTGCGTTGAGCCTGCGTGACCGCAATCATCCCTGCAATAACAAGAAGTAATAACAGCACCATCAAGACCGCTTGCGGGACACCCAAACTAGCGCCTTGAACGCCAACTGGTTTAAAGAACATGCTAACCGCTTGACTGAAAGCAGCAGGCGCGCCTGCAACAATACCTACTGTGATGAGTAAGGAAATACCGTTACCAATTCCTCGCTGTGTAATTTGCTCTCCAAGCCACATCAAGGCCATTGTTCCTGCTGTGAGAAGTATGGTTGCTGTTATTAAGAACCATGTAGGGTTCATAACAACCATGGCACCATAAGTCTTTATGTCATACCCAGGGAAAAGCCTGTCAGGGTAATTTGAAAGCGCCATTACCAGCAAGACCGACTGAATCAAACTGATGATAATTGTCAAATAGCGAGTATATTGTGCAATTTTTTGCCTACCAACGTCGCCTTCTTGCTGCAGCCTTGCTAGGCCAGGCATGACAGCTGACATCAACTGCATAATAATAGATGCACTGATATAGGGCATAATACCGAGACCAAATACTGCACCCTTCAAAAAGGCCCCACCCGTGAACATATTAAACAACCCTACAAGATTTCCACCAGCAGAAGTCTGCGTGGCGAAAAAATCCTGCAATGGTTGCGGATTAAAGCCTGGCAAGGGGATTTGGGCACCAAGACGGGCAACAAACAGAAGTCCCAGAGTCAGAAATATTTTCTGTCTTAACTCTGGGATTTTGAGGCAATTAGTAAAAGCGGATAACATTCCTTAAATCTCTAGGCTGACAGGGCTAAGTCTTCGGCTTTCCCACCGGCTTTCTCAATTTTGGCTTTGGCTGATTTAGAAAACTTGTGTGCTTTAATCGTTAGAGCACGGGTTGTTTCACCAACACCAAGGACTTTGAGTCGAGTTGATATATTCCGCACCATGCGTTTTTCTTTCAGCAGCTCCAAAGTGATTTCAACCTCAGACAGCTTTTCAAGATCAGCAATGTTTACAATGGCATAGTTAGTCGCAAATTCGTAGTTATTGAAACCACGTTTTGGTAAACTGACCGCAAGAGATGTTTGTCCCCCTTCAAAAATAGGTGAAATACTGTAGCCGGAACGAGCTTTACTTCCCTTGTGTCCGCGACCTGCAGTTTTACCTTGGCCTGAACCAACTCCCTTACCCTTACGTTTCTTAGTTTTTTTGTAACTAGCCTTTTTTAAATCTGTTAAGAATCCCATTTTATTACCTTACTATTAAAAATTTTAAGCACTTTGTTTCATTTGACGAATCTCATCCGCAGAACGCAGTTGGCGTAAAGCCTCGATGACTGCTTTTACAACAGCACCTGGATTGCTTGATCCAAGAGATTTTGACAATATATCCTTGATCCCTAATGCTTCCAAGACAGGACGAACAGCACCTCCGGCAATAACACCAGTACCAACACTTGCGGGACGCAAAAGAACTCTTCCGCCATCAAACTTGCCAAAAACTTCGTGAGGGATAGTTGTTCCCTTCAACGCGATTTGCTCTGTACTTTGAAGATTAGCTTTAGCACGCTCTGTTGCTTTCCGAATGGCTTCAGGTACTTCTTTAGCTTTTCCGTGGCCGTAGGCTACTTTACCATTTCCGTCACCGACAACAACGAGTGCCGAGAAACTAAAACGTCTACCACCCTTAACTACTTTAGCACAACGGTTAATGTGTACTACATTAACAATCTGACCAGCGGAATCTGGATCGGAACTAGGTTCCTCTCTATTCCCTCTGCCGGATTTAACATTTGACTTACGTGCTTTCTGATTATTTGTCATACCTATTAAAATTTTAATGATGCTCTTGCTGCATCCGCGAATTCTTTTACTTTCCCGTGATAACGCCGTCCACCGCGGTCAAAAACGACATCGGTTATTCCGCTCTTACTCGCTTTTTCGCCAAAGATTTTACCAAACTTGGCGGCACCTTCTTTATTAGGGCCAATATCATCTGATTTTAAATCTTTATCGAGTGTAGACAAGTAAACTAATGTTTTCCCACCATTATCAACGTCATCATTGATGCACTGGGCATAAATATGTTCGTGGCTAAAGCGCAAAGATAGTCTAGGTTTGGATTCCGTACCTTTAATCTTTCTACGAATGCGCATTCTACGCCTCTGAACTGTTTTCTTTTTTCGTTTAATATTCATACTGAAAAACTCCCCTTATTATGCAGTTTTCTTACCCTCCTTACGGATAATGTATTTACCTACTATTCTTACACCCTTACCCTTGTAAGGCTCTACTGGATAGAAGTGATAAATGTCTGCTGTCACTTGACCAACCGCATGCTTATCTGGGCCTTCTACTTTAATTTTTGTATTCTCAGTAACTGTAATTTTTATATCAGCATAAGGAATTGTATAGTCAATGTTATGAGAATATCCCAAATTCAATACGAGTACGTTATCCTTCATAGCTGCTTTAAAACCAACTCCGTGTAATTCAAGGCTCTTCGAATAGCCATCAACAACGCCCTTCACCATATTATTGATGATCGCTCTCATTGTCCCATAATAGGCTTGAGCAAAACGACTGTTGTCTCCAGGCGTTATAATAATCTGGTTATCGTTGATTTCGATAGCGGCCGCTGGCTTGAATTCCTTTTCAAGTTTACCCTTAGGGCCTTCTACTAAAATTTTTTTTCCAGTAATGGTAACTTTTACATTACTTGGTATATCTATTGGTAATTTTCCTATTCTACTCATTTTATTATCTCCTTACCATACTTTGCAAAGCAACTCGCCACCAACTTTGTTCTGACGAGCGTCTTTATCCTTCATAACACCTTTAGATGTAGTCAAAATACAAATCCCCATGCCGCCAAGGACGTACGGAATTTCAGTACTGCCACAATATTGACGCTGACCGGGTGAGCTTTGTCTTTTAACACCTGTAATGGCTGGTCGTCCCTTGAAGTACTTCAATGTAACCAGAATAAACTTAAGCTGGCGTTCATTGGTAACTACTTTAAAATCTTTAATGTAACCTTCTTTTTTAAGAATAGTCACAATGTTTTCACGCATTTTTGACCATTGAGCCATGCAGTCTTTGTTGCCTGCGTTACTTGCGTTTCTGATGATTGTTAGAAAATCTGCTACTGTATCCATATTATTTACTTCTTATATTTTACCAAGATGATTTTGTAATACCAGGGATAAGTCCACGAGAAGCATACTCACGCAAGGTTATACGTGAAATACCGAACTTCCTTCTGAATCCACGACAACGGCCTGTAATACTACAACGATTTCTATAGCGAACAGGGGAACTGTTGCGCGGCAAATTTGTTAGTTCGCGCTGTGCTGCGTAAAACTCCTCATCTGTAACATCAGGGTTTTTCATTTTGGCCTTCAACTCTTCTCGTTTGCCTTTGAACTTCTCAATGAGCTTTTTGCGCCTGTTATTTTTTTCTACTGCTGATTTTTTAGCCATTCTTAATTCCTAAATTAATGTTTATACTACTCTTGAACCTCGGTAACTTTTCTTCTGAAGGGGAAGCCTAATTGCTTTAATAATTCGAACCCATGAAAGTCGTTGTCAGCAGTGGTTACGATAGTGATATCTAAACCAAAACGCTGAGTGTTGCTAATGTCGGTAGACACTTCAGGAAAAATTGTGTGGTCTTCAATCCCGATAGTGACATTGCCTTTGCCGTCAAAACGATTGTCCAAACCGCGAAAGTCGCGAATGCCTGGGAGGGCGATTGCAACAAGCCTAAGTAAGAAATCATACATGCGAGTGCCTCTCAATGTAACTTTTACGCCAATGGCCATTCCTTCACGTAGCTTAAAATTTGATATGCTCTTTTTAGCCTTAGTTACAAGTGCCTTTTGACCCGATATCTTTGCCAAGTCTTCTTCCAATTTCTGGATCTGCGCCTTTGCATCAGTCGCTCCCACAGAAGAATTCAAAACGACTTTCTCGATACGAGGAATTTCGTGCACATTTTCCAGTTTCAATGCTTGCTTTAACGCCGGCACAACCTGTTCTTTGTAAAATTTCTTTAATTCTGGCTCATTCATCTTTTTTAACCTTATACTCTTATGGTATGAAAATATTCCGTAGACTATATATCAATATACTGAAACCAGTACATTGCAAGCATAATTTTTACTTCTTATTTGCTGCCCTTTTTTCATATTCGCTAGCCAACATGACGTTCGAATAATGGATTGAAGTTTCTACTTTAGTTCGACCACCCTCTGGGTTTTCCTGCGATTTCTTTAAAATTTTTTCTCTCAGCGCAACACCTTCGATAATGACTCGACATTTGTCTGATTTGTCTGTGTGAACAAATGAAAGTACCTTACCCTTTTCGCCTTTGCTATTTCCTGCAATAACGACAACGGCATCGCCCACTTTATAATTCTTTTTAAATTTTGTGCTCATATTATTATATAACCTCCGGTGCTAATGAAATAATCTTCATAAAACCCTTGTAGCGTAGTTCTCTGGCAATGGTACCAAACACACGTGTTCCCTTTGGGTTTTTATTATTATCAATAATAACAATGGCATTGTCATCGAAGCGCAAGTAGCTGCCATCTTCACGATGAATTGCATATTTTGTGCGTACGATAACTCCCTTGGCAACAGTGCCCTTTTTGACCGTCGCGTCTGGGGAAGCTTCTTTGATTGCAACAACCACGATATCCCCTACATTGGCTGTATCTTTTCTCTGACCGAGAATTCGTATAATCAAGGCCTTTTTAGCACCCGTATTATCCGCAACATTTACTACTGTTTCTGTCTGTAACATCTTTAAACCCTTCTCAATTATGCTTTATGCAAACATTGGTGCTTTTTCTAAAACTTTGGTGATACGAAAACGTTTTGTTTTGCTGAGCGGACGTGTCTCCATGATTTCTACTTTATCCCCTAGCCCACATTCGTTAGCCTCATCGTGTACGGTAACGGTTGTTTTACGTTTAATTTCTTTTTTATATTTTGGGTGTGGAATCTTGTATTCAATTACCACCTTAACCGTTTTATCACCCGATTTACCGGAAACGACCCCAATTAAAATTTTTCTTTTGTTTCTTGTGTTTTCAGCCATGGCCATCATTCGTTAATTGTTGCTTAAACGCTTACGTTTTCTTTCTCTCTCAATATGGTTTCCATGCGAGCGATATCTTTTCTAGTGTTCGCATACTTGCCTGGATTCTCTATCTTCATTGCCTGTTTCTTAAGTCGGAGGCCCAATAGTTGGCTCCTACACTCTTTGATTTTACTCTGAATTTCTTCCCTAGAAAGTTCTCTTATTTCTTTTGATTTCATGATTTTGACAAACTCCTCCTGCTATACAACATCGCGCGCTATGAAGCGGCATGAAAATGATAATTTTGAATCTCCCAAAGCTAGTGCTTGGCGCGCCATGCTCATAGGTATACCCCCGATTTCGTATAAAATAGTGCCGGGCTTAACAACTGCGACATAATGGTCTACAGGTCCCTTACCCTTACCCATACGTGTTTCAGCAGGTTTCTTTGTGACTGGCTTATGTGGGAATACTCGACACCAAACCTTACCTCTCCGCTTTAAATGTCTTGTAATCGCGACACGTACAGCTTCTAATTGATCTGAAGATACAAGCCCACGTTCGAGTGCTTGTATACCGTATTCACCAAAAGCCATATAATCACACCCCTTTGCAGAGCCGCGATTACGCCCTTTATGCGTTTTTCTATATTTTGTGCGTGCTGGTTGTCTCTTTGCCATTGCCTATAAAGTAGTTAATATTTTTTATGCTTCTTTTCTTTTACAAATCCAAACTTTGACACCTATCAAGCCGTAGATGGTGTGGGCTTCGGAGAACCCATAATCAATTTTTTCGCGAATTGTCTGAAGAGGTACCCGTCCCCAGTGTTGGCGTTCTGTGCGAGCAATTTCTGCTCCACCCAAACGTCCGGCACACTGAACTTTTATACCATCTACACCCAAACTGCTTGCTGTTTGAATCGCTTTTTTCATAGCACGACGAAATGATATTCTTCGCTCGAGCTGGAGAGCGATACTCTCGGCTACGATTTGCGCAACGATATCCGGTTTTTTCTCTTCTTGTATGTCTAGAATGATTTCCTGACCCGTAATTTTTTCGAGCTGTGACTTAAGCCCTTCGAGCTCTTGGCCACGACGCCCGATAACAACACCTGGTCGCGCGGTTACGATTGTTATACGAATTCGGCCAGAGGCTCTTTCGATAACGATCTTAGCTACGGAAGCATAACGAAGCTTTTTACTTAATGTTTTACGGATAAGGTCATCTTCATAAATCCACTGAGCACATTTACGTTTGTTCTTATCGTCATACCATTTGGATAGCCAGCCTTCTGACTTTTCTACTGGTAATCTAAAACAGATTGGATGTTCTTTTTGTCCCATATACTAAATTATCTTTCTTCTGTTAATACGACTTTGATGTGACTTGTGTGCTTTTTGTATGGGTGAGCAGAGCCTCTCGCACTTGGTCTAAAACGACCAAACGTGATAGCTTGATCCACATAAACACCTTGAATCCAAAGCTTGCTAGCGGATAAGTTGTTATTATTTTCAGCGTTTGCGATCGCACTTTTTAAAACCTTATGGATAAATCTGGCTCCTTTTACGGGTACTAGCGCTAAACGATCCAAAGCGTCGTTAGCATTAAGCCCTTTAAGTTGTCTTGCCAAATCCCTTAGCTTTAAAGCAGAAATGCGCTCGTATTTTGATATTGCTTGAACTTCCATAATAATTACTTCTTAGCGGTACCTCCGTGAGCAATAAACTTACGTGTTGGTGAAAACTCACCTAATTTGTGTCCAACCATGTTTTCTGTGACATAGACAGTAACAAAAGCTTTACCCGTATGAACTTCTATATTAAGCCCAACAAATTCTGGCGTGATCGTGCTACGACGTGACCAGGTTCTGATAGGTTTTTTATTTCCGCTTTTTTGAGCCTCAGCTATTTTATCCCACAGTGAGGGATCTACAAAAAATCCTTTTTTTAGAGAGCGTGCCATATTATTTATTACCTCTTAAATTTTTTACCTTTTCGGTTAACGATTATCATCTTATTTGTTGGCTTAGCCTTCCTACGAGTACGCTTACCACCCTTAGCCAATTGGTTCCATGGAGAACAAGGATGTCCACCACCGGAAGTACGGCCTTCACCACCACCCATTGGGTGGTCAACAGGGTTCATTGCAACACCACGTACACGAGGTCTTCTACCAAGCCATCTATTACGGCCAGCTTTACCCAATTTACGATTACGGTGTTCAGAGTTACCTGCTTTTCCAACAGTAGCTCGACAGTTCATACTAACATATCTTAGCTCACCGCTGGGCATTTTCAAAGTTGCTAAACCTTTAGTTTCATCCAAAGCAACGTATTGTGCAGCAGATCCTGCGCTACGAGCAATTTGTGCTCCACGACCGGGTTCAATTTCTACACAATGAACGAATGTTGACAGAGGAATCATTATTAAAGGCAATGAATAACCTGGCTTATATTCGTCTAACCAACGATCTGTGCTTACGATCTGGTTACCGATAATGATACCAGCTGGGGCCAAAATATAACGTTTTTCGCCATCAGGATAATTGATTAATGCAATATTTGCAGAGCGATTCGGGTCATACTCCAGCGAAACAACTGTTCCGTAAATGTCCTTTTTCTCGCGCTTGAAATCGATTTCACGGTATCTTCTTTTATGTCCCCCACCTCTGCGTCGAGAAGTGATACGTCCGTAATTATTTCTACCACTGTCTTTCTTTAAAATACTTGTCAGTGTTGAAACAGGATTATTCGGAGCCAAATCTTGTTTATTTGATTCGTAAAAACGTAACGAAGGTGTAATTGGTCTATGTTTCTTTGTTGCCATATTATTTTACTTACATTATTTCGATTTTGCTTCCTTCACAAAGCGTTACTATAGCCTTACGCGTATCTGGCTTACGTATTAGACCGCGCTTGGCGCGATTGCTTTTACGCTTACCCTTTTGATTCATGACATTAACGTCTTGAACTTTTACTTTAAACACAGCTTCTACAGCGTCAGCGATTTGCTTACGGTTTGCTCCTTTGAAGACTTCGAAGGTGTATTTATTGAGCTCGGAAGACAAAACGCTTGTTTTTTCAGTAACTCGAATTTCTTTTAAAATTGTATCTGGTGCTGCCATATTTTTATAAAAATTAATTATTTACGCGTGCGAGAATAAGATTAAAAGCTTCTTCGGTCATGATAATTTTTTTATAATTACCAAAATCCAATGCATTGATTGAGCGCGCATCCACCATAAAAACGTGTGGGATGTTACGTGCTGATAATGCAAACTTTTCGGTGAAATCAGTATCAACCAAGAGAACTGTACCTTCTGGTTTGATGTTATCCAACACAGCATTAAAGAGCTTAGTCTTAGGCTCCGCTACTTCAAAGGCTTCAATCAAGGAAATGCCGTGATCTGAAGAACGTTCAAAGATGGCTCTTTTAAGAGCAACCTTTTTTACTTTGACATTGATTTTTTGCGTATAGTCACGAGGTCTTGGGCCGTGCACAACACCACCGCCAACCCAAATAGGGCTTCTGCGGGAACCGTGACGGGCATTACCAGTACCCTTTTGACGCCAAGGCTTTTTGCCTGAGCCTCTTACTTCGTCTTTTGATTTCGCACACGCGCTCCCTTGACGGGCATTTGCTTGATATGCTAAAACGACTTGGCGCAATGCATCAAAACCATCTCTGCCCTCAAACGTAGGTACGTTAGCAATTTCTTTTTCGCCAGCCTGAGATCCGTCTTTTTTATAAAATTTGTATTTCATATCTATTTACTACTTAATTTTATTATATGCTTATTTTCTGCTCTTCTTAGTCTTACGGATTCTGACAGTGGATCCATTGTAACCAGGGATACTTCCCTTGATGACAATTAATCCTTGATCTTCAAAAATTTTGACGATCTGCATGTTCTGCGATGTACGAGAAACAGCACCCATGTGACCCGGCATTTTCTTTCCTTTAATAACGTGACCAGGTGTTTGGCAGTTACCATAAGAACCACCTCGTCTATGAGACATGGAACCGTGACTTGCAGGTCCTCCATCGAAGCCGTATCGTTTAACAACTCCTTGGAAGCCCTTACCCTTACTGACACCACTAATGTCAACTTTTTGACCAGCTTCGAAATTTGTAATCGCTAAAATCTCACCTGGATTAAATTGCTCCGCTTCATCGGTGCGAAATTCGTAGATTCCCTCAACAGGCTTTTCTACATTTGCTTTTTTGCAATGACCTTTTACAGCATTGCTCACGCGATGAGGCTTTTGCTCGCCGTAACCGGCTTGCACGGCGTTATAACCATCGTTCTTGATTGTTTTAATCTGAAGAACCTTAGTTTCTTGGACTTTAAGGACTGTAACAGGAATCAGGCGACCATTGTCGTCAAACATTTGCGTCATCCCGACCTTGTCAGCAATTAAATGTACTTCTTTATTATTCGTAGTCATAAGTTCTAAGCGGCAGGTTTTACTTTGTTGCAAAGCGCCTGCTTTAGTTTGATAAAAGTTATAGGAAAAACTATAAACAAATCTGTGTCAATATTTTTTTACACAGAAATTGCAATAGCTACGCCTGCAGGGAGATTTAATTTTTTTAATTCGTCAACGGTTTGGGCTGTAGGCTCGATGATATCTACCAATCGGGTGTGCGTACGGCGTTCGAACGTCTCTGAAGATTTTTTGTTAACGTGTGTAGAACGGTTAACAGAAACTTTATCAATATGCGTTGGTAAAGGTACTGGACCGGCTACTCTTGCGCCTGAGCGTTTTGCTGTATCAACAATTTCCCGTGCGGCACCATCGATGGCGCTTGAATCATAGCCCTCGAGGCGAATGCGAATCTTTTGTTTATTTTTGTTTGACATATTATGTGCGAGCAATTGTGCGTGGTGAATTATCTATAATTTTCTCTAATTGGCTATTCGGAACTTGATCAAAGTGTGATGGCTCCATCGAGTAAGAAGCACGACCCTTAGAAAGAGAGCGTACATCTGTGGCATAACCGAACATAGTTTCCAGAGGAACAAACGCTGTGACAATGGTTAAATTGCCCTTTGTTTCCATGTTTTGAATTTGCCCACGACGACGGTTAATATCACCCATGATATCGCCCTGATACTCATCTGGTGTAGAAACTTCTACTTTCATGATAGGCTCTAAAAGAACTGGATCGGCCTTCTTCATAGCTTCTTTAAAGGCGAAGATACCTGCCATTTTAAATGCCATTTCAGAAGAGTCCACTTCGTGATAACTTCCATCAACGATACGAACAGTAAAGTCAATTACAGGATACCCGGCAATAACACCATTGCGTGAACCTTCAAGAATACCTTCTTGTGTTGGTTTAATGTATTCACGAGGAATAGAGCCACCTACGATTTCATTGAGAACTTCAATGCCCTTACCCTTTTCAGCTGGTTCAATCTTGATAACAGCATGACCATACTGACCGCGACCACCAGATTGGCGAACAAATTTGCCTTCGGCATCTGCTGCTTTTTTGATTGTTTCGCGATATGCAATTTGGGGTTTTCCAGCGTCAGCTTGCACCTTAAATTCACGGAATAAACGGTCGCGAATAATATCAAGGTGAAGTTCACCCATACCCGCAATAATCGTTTGCCCTGTCTCAGGATCAGAAGATACACGGAACGTTGGGTCTTCTTCTGCTAAACGTTGTAGTCCAATAGAAAGTTTTTCTTGGTCAGCCTTAGACTTTGGCTCGATAGACATGCTGATAACAGGCTCTGGGAATGTAGGCGGCTCAAGCATCACTTCTAAGCTTTTATCGCAAAGAGTATCTCCTGTTACGACTTCTTTGACACCAATAACAGCACAGATATCTCCAGAGTAAGCAACGTCAATATCTTCACGTGAATCAGCCTTCATAACCATTAGACGGCTTATGCGCTCTGTTTTACGGGTGCGTGGATTGTAAAGAACTGAACCTTTATTCAAAGTACCGGCATAAATGCGATAAAATACTAATTTACCTACATAAGGATCCGTCATGATCTTAAATGCAAGACCGATTACTGGAGCTTTATCATCTGGTTTAATGCTCACTTCCTCTTCATCATCCCAGCCCTTCATTGGAGGCAAATCGATTGGACTTGGCAAATAATCGACAACGGCATCTAGCAGCATCTGAACGCCCTTATTTTTAAAGGCACTTCCTGGAATCACGCCAAGGAATTCTCTTGTCAGTGTTGCTTTACGAATAGCCCGCTTCAGTTCATTGGACGTAATTTCTTCACCACCCAAATACTTTTCTGCTAATTCGTCATCAAAATCACATACTGCCTCAATCAATGCATCGCGATATTGCTGAGCCATTTCCATGTGCTCTGCTGGAATATCCACCACATTGAAACGCATGCCATCCGGGTCTGTTTCGTCATAAACACATGCATGCATTTTAACGAGGTCAATCAATCCCTTTAAATTCTCTTCTGCACCAATATTTAAATAAATAGGATGTGCGTTACCGCCTAGCTTTTCGCGAATATCATTTACTGCGGAAAGGAAATCAGCTCCTGTGCGGTCCATCTTGTTGATAAAGGCCAAACGAGGAACGGCATATTTATCCATCTGACGCCACACGGTTTCAGATTGCGGTTGAACACCCGCAACACCACAGAAAACACCAACTGCTCCATCGAGAACACGCAACGAACGCTCTACTTCAGCAGTAAAGTCAACGTGTCCAGGAGTATCAATGATGTTAACCTGATTTTTGATGTTTGCAAATGGGCCCTCTTTGGTTGTCCATGAGCAGGAAATAGCGGCTGAGGTAATGGTAATACCACGCTCACGCTCTTGTTCCATCCAGTCTGTAACAGCTGTTCCTTCGTGAACTTCACCCATCTTGTGTACAACGCCTGCATAAAACAAAATACGCTCTGTGGTCGTTGTTTTACCAGCATCGATGTGTGCGGCAATACCAATATTCCTTGTGAACTCCAACGGAGTTGCGCGTGCCGGGGAATTGGCTGATGACAAATTTTCTCTTTCTTGTGTATCCATGATATAGAAATCCTTACCTGCTTATTAAGGCTACCAGCGTAGGTGAGCAAACGCCTTATTCGCTTGAGCCATACGGTGCGTTTCTTCCTTTTTCTTAACAACGTTACCCGTATTATTATACGCGTCTATAATCTCTTGAGCTAAAGCTTCGTCCATAGGGATTCCTTTTCTGTTACGAGCTGCTGTAAGCATCCAACGCAATGCGAGGGATTGCTGGCGCTCATAAGGAATTTCAACAGGAACCTGGTAAGTGGCACCACCAACCCGGCGACTTTTTACCTCAATCTTTGGACGAGTGTTTTCCAAGGCTCCTAAAAGGAGGTCAACAGGATCCCCTTTTTCAAGCTTTTCGCTTACTCGTGCCAATGCTGCATAAACAATACGCTGAGCAAGGGATTTCTTTCCTCGCTCCATTACCAAATTAACCAAACGCGTCACCAACACGCTTTCAAAACGTGGATCTGGTGACAATTCTCTTTTTGTTGCTCTTCTACGACGAGACATAGTGACTTATTCCTTAAAAATTAACTTTTTTTAGCTTCCTTTGGACGCTTTACCCCATATTTTGAACGACTTCTGCGACGTTTTTCAACCCCAGCCAAGTCGCGTGAACCACGAACGGCGTGATAACGCACACCCGGTAAGTCCTTTACACGACCACCGCGAACCAACACAAGACTGTGTTCTTGCAACTTGTGACCTTCATCGGGAATGTAAACAATAACTTCCATGCCATTAGTTAATCTAACCTTGGCGACTTTACGTACAGCTGAGTTTGGTTTCTTAGGCGTACGTGTCATTACCTGAACACATACTCCACTTACAAATGGATTGCGTTTGAGTGCAGGAGACTTGGATTTGTTGTTCTTTTGCTTTCTCCCTTTATCTATGAGCTGTTTGATCGTTGGCATTATTCTTTGACTGTTGAAATAAATGTTAAATAGTATGTATCTCGCATAATTTTGCAAGTTATTTTTCTTAAAATTCGTACCTTTTAGGTAAGAATTTCTTGTTTTCTTGTGACTTCGGCATCCGAATCCGCTTCACCATTAGCTTCTTCTTCTACTGAAGATTCGTCTTTTGGCTCCACGTGTATGCGTCTGAATTTTGGTAAACCAGTACCGGCCGGGATAAGGTGACCCATGATCACGTTTTCCTTAAAGCCATGCAATGGATCGATTTTGCCCATGATTGCAGCATCTGTCAGTACACGAGTTGTTTCCTGGAAGGATGCGGCAGAAATGAAACTTTCAGTTTCCAATGAAGCTTTGGTAATACCGAGCAATATTGGTTCCCCTTCAGCTGGCTGACCACCTGCCTCGATAATGGACTCGTTGCCCATCATAAATTGAGAACGGTCAACTTGTTCACCCCAGAAGAATTCAGAGTCTCCTGGTTCAACAATACGTATTTTACGAAGCATTTTGGAAATAATAATTTCGATGTGCTTATCGTTAATTGTAACGCCTTGTAAACGGTAAACTTTTTGAATTTCGGACAACAAGTACTCTTGAACAGCATTTGGCCCCAAAATGTCTAGGATCTCATGCAGATCGGCAGAACCTTCTGTTAGATGCTGGCCTTTGTGCGCAAAGTCGCCTGGATGAACAATAACGTGCTTACCGTGAGGAATTAAATGCTCCTCTTGTAGACCTGTTTCAGGATCTGTAATAGTCAAGCGCTTCTTGCCACGAATAATTCCGGTAAGCGATACGATACCATCGATCTTTGCCATTTCAGTCGCATCCTTTGGTCTACGTGCTTCGAAAAGCTCAGCAACCCGAGGAAGACCACCAGTAATGTCCTGTGTACGAGAGGCTTGACGTGGTGTTTTTGCAAGCAATGCACCTGGATGAATAACGTCACCTTCATTAACAGCCACCTGGGCGCCTGTTGGGATGGAATAAGTAGCAATAACTTTTCCTTTAGCACCGGATTTGATCTTAGTGCCTTCCGGGAGTTCTACAATTTCAATCGTTGGATTAAGGTCCTCTTTGTGTTCAACAACTACAGTTGTAATGCGACCAGTAGAGTCATCCAACTCGCGTTTGATTGTCACACCTGGAATCATGTCCCTATAGGCAATCACACCACCCTTTTCAGAAAGAATTGGAATATTGTGCGGATCCCACATAGCGAGCACTTCCCCACTTTCGATAGCTCCATCATCAGGAATGGTTAAAACAGAGCCTGCAACTACGTTATAAGTTTCGAGTTCACGATCCTCATCGTCTAAAATAACAACAGAACCGGTCTTATTGATGGCAATACTTGCGCCATCAGCTGTTTGAACGAGTCTCAATCCCTTATACTTGATTCGACCGCTGTTGCGCACCCGAATTTCAGGAGTCTTAAAGACCTGACTAGCAATACCACCGATGTGGAACGTACGCATCGTCAACTGAGTACCAGGCTCACCGATAGATTGTGCGGCTATAATACCAACTGCTGTACCAACCGATACGAGATCGCCGGTAGATGGGTCTACCCCATAAGCTTTAGCAGGAATACCACCACCTCGCTTATAGTGCGTCAAAGGTGACATCACCTTTACACGCTCTATACCTAAATCTTCGATTTTTTGAGCAACTTCTTCGGTGATCAATTCGCCATTTCCAACGAGAATTTCGTCTGGATTCAAAGGATTATGAATGTCATCCGATGCGCATCGGCCTGCAATACGCTCAGAAAGGTGTACAATTTCGTCATCACCTTCAAAGATAGGCTGTTTCCAGATACCATCGCGGTTACCATCGTCCTCTTCTGCAATGATAGAATCCATAGCAACGTCACACAATTTACGCGTTAGGTAACCAGCGTCAGCCGTTTTAAGAGCTGTATCCGCAAGACCTTTACGTGCACCGTGCGTTGAATTAAAATATTCTAAAACGGAAAGACCTTCACGGAATGAGGAAAGAACCGGACGTTCCAAAATTTCACCAGAAGGACGAGCCATGAGACCACGAGTACCGCAAAGCTGACGAACCTGCTGGCGATTACCACGAGCACCGGAGTCCATCATCAAGAATACTGGATTAACTTCCTCTTTGCCTTCGTTAGCTTCTAGTTGCTGGAACACGGATTTAGCGATATCGTCTGTAGCGCCTGTCCAGATATCAATAATCTTATTGTATCTTTCTCCTGGAGTAATAATACCCTTGCGATATTGAGCCTCTACCTCATCGATACGTTTACGCGCTTTTTTGATAATTTCAGGCTTATCGTCTGGAATTATCATATCTCCGATACCGATAGAAATACCTGCTTTTGTAGCTATTTTAAAGCCTAGTTCTTTGAGCTCATCAAGAATACGCACTGTATCTTCCTTGCTCGCCACTTTGTAGGTATTCAAAATAATGTCACCTAGCTTACCTTTGGTAACAGGGAAATTAATAAAACCAATTTCCTTAGGCCAAACAGTATTAAAAATAATACGGCCCACAGTAGTACGAATAACCTTTCGAGCTTCATTCCCGAATATTGTTTCCTTACCAAAGTCTGGGTTACTATAATCGACCCAGCTATGTAACGTGAAAACACCGTCTGAATAAGCCATGTAGGCTTCATCGACATTCGCAATCAAGGGAATGTGATCCGTCTTTGTAGGTTTGCGTCTTGGCTCTAGTGTTAAATAATAAGCTCCGAGAACAATATCCTGGCCAGGTGTCAAAATCGGCTTACCACTGGAAGGTAAGAACACGTTATGAGACGCCAACATCATCAAACGACATTCCATGATCGCCTCTAATGAAAGCGGTACGTGAACAGCCATTTGGTCACCATCAAAGTCAGCATTATAAGCAGGACAGACAAGTGGGTGAATACGAATAGCATCTCCCTCGATCAAGACCGGTTCAAATGCTTGAATGGATAAACGGTGCAGCGTAGGCGCACGATTTAGCAAGACAGGGTGATCTTTTGTCACCTCTTCTAAAATATCCCAAACTTCAGGCGATCTCTTTTCGATCATTTTGCGCGCACCACGAACTGTGTGAACAAACCCGAGTTCTTTTAGGCGGCGAATAATAAAAGGCTCAAACAATACGAGCGCCATTTTCTTAGGCAAACCGCACTGATAGATTTTAAGTTCCGGACCGATAACGATTACAGAACGACCACTATAGTCTACACGTTTTCCTAAAAGGTTTTGACGGAAACGACCTTGTTTTCCTTTAAGCATATCACTTAAGGACTTGAGAGGACGGTTACCCGCAGCTGTTACAGAACGACCATGGCGTCCATTGTCAAACAACGCGTCAACAGCTTCCTGCAGCATTCTCTTTTCGTTATGAATAATAACGTCAGGAGTCTTCAGCTGCAATAGGTTCATCAAGCGATTATTTCGGTTGATAACACGGCGATAAAGGTCATTTAAGTCACTTGTCGCAAAGCGGCCTCCCTCCAATGGCACTAGCGGCCTTAAATCTGGAGGTATAACAGGTAAAACTTCAAGAATCATCCATTCAGGACGTGTTTCTGATAGAAGGAAACCTTCAATTGCTTTGAGTCGTTTGGCCAACTTGCGCTTAATTTGCTTGGAGCGCGTGCTGTGCATCTGCTCTTGCAATTCAACGGATAAAGACTCTAAATCTAATCCAGCCAAAACATCGCGAATAGCTTCCGCACCCATTTTAGCAACAAACGAATCGTCACCATACTCTTCTTGCGATTGCAAGTACTCTTGTTCCGTTAAAAGTTGTTTTACTTCTAATGGCGTGCGACCTGGATCGGTCACCATGTAGTTCTCATAGTAAACGACGCGCTCAAGATTTCTTGCTGTCATATCCAGCAAAAGGCCTAGGCGGCTAGGCATGCTCTTCAGGAACCATATATGGGTTACTGGAACCGCAAGGTCAATATGCCCCATACGTTCACGACGAACACGAGAAACGGTCACTTCAACGCCGCAACGGTCACAAACAACACCCTTAAATTTGATGCGCTTGTACTTTCCACAAGCACATTCGTAATCGCGAACCGGTCCAAAAATGCGTTGGCAAAAAAGACCTCCTGGTTCTGGCTTAAAGGTACGGTAGTTAATGGTCTCTGGGTTCTTAACCTCACCACGAGACCAGGAACGGATAATTTCCGGAGAAGCTATGGAAATGCCGACGCTATCGAAAGACTGTTCGCTTTCGAGCAGAAAATCGTGCTTATGCTCGTGTTTATCTTCGTGTTTGTGCGCTTGACTGTGGCTACTCATAAATTGCGTAATTTAACTTTATAAATAATTTGAAGTTATTTTTCGTCTGTACCTAAACGAACATCTAAACAAAGGCTTTGAATTTCCTTCATTAAAACGTTGAATGATTGTGGCGTACCGGCAGACAATGAATTGTCCCCTTTTACCAAGGCTTCGTATATTTTTGTACGGCCCTGTACGTCATCGGATTTTACGGTGAGCAATTCTTGCAGCGTATAAGCAGCGCCATATGCCTCAAGAGCCCACACTTCCATTTCTCCGAAACGCTGACCACCGTACTGTGCTTTACCGCCCAAAGGCTGTTGCGTGATCAAGCTATAAGGCCCAACCGCACGAGCGTGGATCTTGTCTGCCACTAAGTGGTTCAACTTCATCATATAGATGTAGCCGACAACAACGTGTTGGTCAAATGGCTCACCTGTCTGGCCATCATATAATTGAGATTTACCAGAATAAGGTAATTTCGCCTCTTCTAAATATTCACGTATTCTTTTTTCAGAAATCCCGTCAAATACTGGAGTTGCCACTTTGAGATTCAGCTTTTTACATGCCCAACCTAAGTGCGTCTCTAAAACCTGTCCAACGTTCATCCGGCTAGGTACCCCTAGTGGATTTAGTACGATTTCAATCGGCGTACCGTCTGGCAAGAAAGGCATGTCTTCTTCTGCAACAATCTTTGCAACAACACCCTTGTTACCGTGGCGACCAGCCATTTTATCACCCACTTGGATTTTGCGTTTCGTAGCGATGTAAACTTTTACATTTTTAATAACACCTGCTTCAATACCTTCACCAGACTCAACATTTTTAACTCTGACGCTTCTCTCTTCCTCCAGTTCTTGGAACCTTCGTTGGAAATTGTCAACAATCTCCATGATCTTGATACGAACAGGAGAAGGATCGATTTGAATATTATCCGAAATGGCAGCTAGCTTTCTGAGCAGTGTCTTTGTTATCTTGCGGTTAGCAGGAATCACGACCTCGCCTGTTTCAGCGTTAAAGACATCTAAAGGAATCTTCTCCCCTAACAAAATGTTAGACAAGGATTCTGTCAACTCATCGCGCAATTGATCGCTATTGTTCTTAAATTCTTCGTTAATGCGCTTCAACTGACGTCTTTTATCGGAAGGAGAGAGCTTTTCGCGCTCGCCATCGATGCGGGTTGAAACCTTAACATCCATGACAATACCGTAGATACCGGATGGAACATCGAGTGAAGTATCCTTAACATCAGCGGCTTTTTCACCGAAGATGGCGCGCAGAAGTTTCTCTTCTGGAGCAAGTTCAGTTTCACTCTTTGGCGTAATTTTACCCACGAGGATATCACCTGGCTTAACTTCAGCACCGATTCGGATAACTCCGTTTCGGTCAAGATTCTTCAAAGCTTCTTCACCAATATTAGGAATATCACGGGTGATTTCTTCCGGTCCTAGCTTTGTGTCTCTTGCGGCCACATCAAACTCTTCGATGTGGATTGAGGTAAAGACATCATCTTTAATCAACTTCTCACTTAAGAGAATAGCATCTTCAAAGTTGTATCCGTTCCATGGCATGAAGGCCACTAAAACATTTCGGCCTAATGCGAGCTCCCCATTATCGGAAGACGCACCATCCGCAATGACCTGACCTTTCTTAACAGGTTGGCCTTTGCACACAATTGGTTTTTGGTTAAAACAAGTTGCAGCGTTAGAACGCATGAACTTCCTTAAACCGTAAACATAAAGTTCTTGATTAACATCCGTTTGCAGAGCTTCATCTGGCTTTACCCGAGGCATTTTACCGTCTTTTGTAACAACGATTTGATTTGCGTCCACAGAAGCAACCACGCCTTTGGATTCAGATATAATAACTGTTCCGGAGTCTTCGACGACCTTGCGCTCCAAACCAGTGCCCACAAATGGAGCTTCTGTTTGCAACAGCGGTACACCTTGACGTTGCATGTTTGATCCCATCAATGCGCGGTTAGCATCGTCATGCTCCAAGAAGGGAATAATCCCTGCAGCTACGGAAACAAGCTGTTTTGGAGAAACGTCCATGTAATGAACCTCAGAAGGCTGAACTTCAAGCACCATGTCGCGTAAGCGAACAGCCACTTTACCTTGCAGCTTGCCTTTGTCATCAATCTCAGAGTTAGCCTGTGCGATAACGAAGGATTCCTCTTGGTCGGCTGTTAAATAGTGAACTTCATCAGTAACAACACTGTCAGTAACAACGCGGTAAGGCGTTTCAATAAATCCAAATTCGTTGATCTGAGAATAAGTACTCAATGAATTGATCAAACCAATATTTGGACCTTCCGGTGTCTCAATTGGACAAATACGACCATAGTGAGATGGATGAACGTCACGCACTTCAAATCCGGCACGGTCACGGTTCAAGCCACCTGGCCCCAAAGCTGATAAACGACGCTTGTGCGTTATTTCTGCCAATGGGTTAATTTGGTCCATAAACTGAGAAAGCTGACTACGCGCAAAAAAGTCTCTGATAACAGTACTTAACGCCTTAGGATTAATCAGTTTTTGAGGAGAAATAGAATCAGCGCTTTGATCATACAAAGTCATACGCTCTTTGACCAAACGTTCTGTACGAGATAGACCGACACGACATTGGTTTGCGACGAGCTCACCTACAGTACGTACACGACGACTACCTAAGTGGTCAATATCGTCAACAATCCCCTCGCCTCTTTTGAGCTTCACCAAGTAGTTGGTCGCTGCAATAATGTCATCGATGACAATAATTCTGGTCTCTAAATCGATATTTAAGCCTAATTTCTGATTGAGCTTATAACGACCGACGCGACCCAAATCATAACGCTTAGGGTCATTAAAAAGTCTTTTAATTAAAGCACGGGCATTGGCAGTAGTCGTTGGTTCCCCTGGGCGCAAACGCTTATAAATGTCCTTTAAGGCCTCTTCCTCATTACGAGTTGGATCCTTTTTCAAGCTTCGGATAATTGCACCATCATCAATAGAAGTGTCAATCACGTTAACAGAATCAATCCTTGCCTTGATGAAAGACCGTACAATCGTTTTTGTCAACGGCTCGAAAGCGCGTGCTAAAACAATACCCTGCTCAGCATCAACAATGTCTTCAACCAATACTAGGTTAGAAACATTCTCCATTGCGGCTGCTTTTTTCAAATTCAATTTTTCTAGTTTATAGAAAAGATTCAAGATGTCCGAATCCTTGCCGTAACCCATCGCGCGCAATAAAGTTGTAATAAGGAATTTGCGACGACGACGGCGACGGTCTAAATAAATATAAAGAAGGTCGTTTTGGTCAAACTGAACCTCTAACCAAGTACCCCTATCAGGAATAATACGGAAAGAGTGGAGCGCCTTACCACTGGTGTGAAAAGCCTCTTCAAAGCAGATACCAGGAGAACGGTGCAATTGGCTAACAACAACACGCTCGGCTCCATTTATGATAAATGACGCACTTTTGGTAATCATGGGGATTTCGCCCATGTAAATCTCTTCATCACGTTCGACACCCTCTTCTACGAGCTTTAATGTGACGTATAAAGAAACGGAATAGGATGACCCTTCTCGTAAGCACTCGATCTCCGACAATTTGGGAGCGATAATGTTATAAGAAACGTACTGCAAACTGCAACGCCCATCGTAGCTCTCTACCGGGAAGACTTCGCGGAAGACAGCTTCTAACCCTAAGTTCTTTCTCTTAGAGGGCGCTACGTCCTTCTGTAAAAACTCCTCATATGAATCCAATTGATTTTCAATCAAATTGGGAGGTGTGATGATTTCCTTTAATTTTCCAAAATTAATGCGCTCGGACTTGGACATACTTTTTTAGCTAGATGAAAAAATTTTAAACAGTGATAACGATTTCTTTGAAAAGGGGTATTTTGCGTCAGAATAATAAAAGCCATACGAGTCTTGCAATAAGGCTCGTATGACTCTTTCAAGTGAAAAAAAACTGTAGTTATTTAATCTCAACCTCGGCACCAGCTGCTTCAAGCTTTTTCTTGATGTCTTCAGCATCGGCTTTACTGGTTGCTTCCTTGACAGTTTTAGGAGCACCTTCAACAAGGTCTTTAGCTTCCTTCAAGCCCAACCCAGTGATCGCACGAACTTCTTTAATCACATTGATTTTCTTTTCGCCGCCAGATTTAAGAATAACATCAAACTCGGTCTTTTCTTCCGCAACTTCTGCGGCAGGACCCGCAACTGCAGCAACTGCAACAGGAGCAGCAGCACTTACGCCCCACTTGTCCTCGAGTTCCTTTACCAGTCCGGCAATTTCGATTACGGTTTGGTTACCTAACCATTCTACGACTTGTTCTTTTGTAATATTAGCCATTTTGTTTTTTTTCTTTTAAGTGTTAGCTTCCTTTTGGAAATTTAAGGGATATTCTCCCCTAACAGGTTTTTTTTAATTTTTTGATTAAAAAGTTACAGATTAATGATTTTGAATTTCATGTAAAGAGTAAAATAAAACCATTGTTTGTGTAAATGATATTTATTTATCCTTTTTTCGCGTGAGCATCCAAGACATTTAAGACGCCTTGAGGTACTGCATTGAATACCCTGACAAGTTTTTCGGCTGGTTGATTGAATAAGCCCATGAGTTGTGCTCGCAATACATCCAAACTTGGCAATTTTGATAGTTCGTTAATTTCCTGAGCTGTCAAAACACGATCACCTAAGGCACCTACTTTAAAGGCACACTTATTTTCGTTTTTCTTACGGAATTCAACAATGACCTTGGCTGCTTCGGAAGGATTGTCACCTCCAACGATAATGGCGACAGGTCCTGATAAAAAGTCCGTAAAGTCTGGGCGTTCTGTTTGTTCTGCAGCAACTTTAAGAGCACTGTTCTTGACGACGTGAAACTCAGCTTTATGTTTTTTCAAAGAAGCACGGATGTCCGCGATATTTTGAACCGTTGCGCCCTTATAATCGAGCAACAACACATAACTTGATTTCTCTAAATGTGTAGCTACTGCTTTTGCTAAATATTGTTTTCCTTCTCTCATAACCTTTATCTGCTTTTGCTTGTGTAAAGATCGCTGCTCAATTTAAGACCTGGGCCCATGGTTGAAGCAAGCGTTACATTTGTTATATATTGTCCCTTAATACCATCTGGACGGCTCTCGAGAACGCTCTTTAACGCGGCTTCCGCGTTTTCTTTGAGCTTACTAGCTTCAAATGAACGTTTTCCGACAACCACAGCCATATTAGCTGTTTTGTCCATCTTGTATTCAACGCGACCAGCTTTTACATCCTGAATAGCACTAATGACATCATCAGAAACAGTACCGGATTTTGGATTTGGCATAAGCCCCCTAGGTCCGAGTACACGTGCTAAAGAACGAACCTCTTTCATCGCGGATGTTGTTGAAATCGCAACATCGAAATCCATCCATCCACCTTGGACTTTTTCAATCATGTCCTTAAGGCCTGCAAACTCTGCACCGGCATCTAACGCTGCCTGTGCGTTTTCAGTAAAAACTATGACGCGAACCTTTTTACCACTACCATTAGGCAGTCTTACAGTTCCGCGCACCATTTGCGTGCTCTGTTTAGGATCTACCCCTAAACGAAAATTTAATTCGACTGTTTCGTCAAACTTGACCGCAGGTGTCTTGCTCATTGAAGCAAGAGCTTCATCGAGATTATAAGCTTTCTCAGATTTCACAATCTTGAGTGCTTCCTTAAAACGTTTACTATGTTTTTTCACAATATGACTCTCCTATCCTATAAATTAATCAATAATCTCAATACCACTACTGCGAGCCGCACCTTCTACCATTCTCATGGCAGCTTGAATATCATCTGTATTCATGTCTTCAAGTTTTGTTCTAGCGATTTCCTCAACTTGCTTACGCGTTACCTTACCTACTTTAGTACGGTTAGGAACACCCGAACCCTTAGGGATACCAGCTGCCTTCTTAAGCAATATAGCCGCAGGCGGCGATTTCAATATAAAAGAGAATGATCTGTCCGCATAAACGCTAATAACGACAGGAATAATAAGACCCGCTCTCTCTTTTGTCTTTGCGTTAAATTCTTTACAGAACATCATAATGTTCACCCCAGCAGCACCAAGTGCTGGCCCTACGGGAGGAGCTGGATTTGCAGCGCCTGCAGGAAGCTGAAGTTTGATTTGAGTAATTACTTTTTTTGCCATGACCGATTTCCTATATTGTACAATTATTTTTTTATAAAAACTATCCTTCTACCCGATCCACTTGCCAATACTCCAATTCAACAGGAGTAAAGCGACCAAAAATGGAAACGGATACTTTAAGCTTTCCGCGTTCTGGATCTATCTCATCGATACGACCCGTTAAATTCAAAAATGGACCATCATTAATCTTAACCGTTTGCCCCATTTCATATTGAACCTTAGGTACTTCTTTGCCTTCAGCCTCACGTACTTGACTTAAAATACGATCAATTTCGTCCTCCTTTAAAGGAACTGGACGCTCTCCGCCCACAAAATTAATGACACCCTGTGTGTTTTTAACAAACAACCAAGGGGCTTGAAGAATTTTATTATCCTCGTCATACAACTTCATATGAATAAAGGCATACCCGGGATAAAACTTGCGAACACGACTGGATTTCTTACCAGCTTTAACTTCTGCAACTGTTTCCGTTGGGACCAATACCTCCTTAATCCATTCATCCATTTTCTCGATTTCGATAAACTTATCCAAATACAGCTTTACTTTCCCCTCTTGATTGGAAAGGGTCTGTATCGCGTACCATCGGTAATCATGAATTGATTGTATATTAGACATCTTTAAAATTCTCTAGCGAGTAGCTACCCCCAAATACCAAAACGGGCCCATGAGGTGAACAATTGAACCACTTGAAATAATGAAAAATCTACCACGCTGACATAAACTCCTAAAACAGCGATACCGACTAGCACCACGATCGTAGAATCACGCAATTCTTTGCGATTTGGCCAGGATGCTTTTTTGAGCTCCCCCACCATTTCGGACATGAATATTCTGGTGACTTTAAATGGATTTTTCATTTTTTTTATGGCAGGAGAAGAGGGACTCGAACCCCCAACCTACGGTTTTGGAGACCGTTGCTCTACCAATTGCGCTATTCTCCTAAATTTTTGTAATTGTATTATTTTTTATAAAGCCTCTGCATAACATTTAGCCGAGCCCCTTACGTAAAGAGCACTCGGCAAAAACGTTATATATTAAAGATATTATGCAATGATCTCTGTTACACGTCCGGCACCGATTGTACGGCCACCTTCACGAATAGCAAAACGCTGCCCCGCTTCCATAGCGATTGGTTTCTGCAATTCGATTGTAACTGACAAGTTGTCACCAGGCATAACCATCTCAACACCTTCTGCGAGATTCAAGATACCTGTTACGTCTGTCGTACGGAAGTAGAACTGAGGACGATATCCGTTAAAGAATGGAGTGTGGCGACCACCTTCATCCTTGGTTAGGACGTAAATTTCAGCCTTAGCCTTTGTGTGTGGCTTAATAGAACCTGGTTTTGCCAAAACTTGGCCACGTTCGATGGCTTCTTTATCAATACCACGAAGCAATAGACCAACATTGTCACCTGCTTGACCTTGGTCAAGAAGCTTACGGAACATTTCAACACCGGTACAAATAGTTTTCTTTGTATCGCCAAGACCAACGATCTCAACTTCCTCACCCACTTTAACGACACCACGTTCGATACGGCCTGTCGCAACAGTACCACGACCCGTGATAGAGAATACGTCCTCAACAGACATAAGGAAAGGTTTGTCAACTTCACGCTGAGGAATAGGAATATCCTTGTCGATTGCATCAAGAAGTTCTTGGATAGCCTTCGCGCCTTCTGGCTTGCCTTCGAGAGCAGCCAAAGCTGAACCCTTAACGATTGTGATGTTATCACCATCAAATTCGTATTTACTCAAGAGTTCACGAATTTCCATCTCAACAAGTTCTTGAAGATCTGGGTCATCCAATAAATCAATTTTATTTAAGAAAACAACGATGTTAGGCACTCCAACCTGGCGAGCCAAAAGAATGTGTTCGCGAGTCTGTGGCATAGGGCCGTCAGCAGCACTAACAACAAGGATAGCACCGTCCATTTGGGCAGCACCGGTAATCATGTTTTTAACGAAGTCAGCGTGTCCTGGGCAGTCAACGTGAGCGTAGTGACGATTGTCACTCTCGTACTCAACGTGTGCCACAGCAATCGTTACGATCTTAGAATCGTCACGTACTGTTCCGCCCTTAGCGATATCCGCATAGGACTTGAACTCTGCTAAGCCTTTGTCAGACTGCGTTTTTAAGATCGCTGTTGTCAGCGTAGTTTTACCGTGGTCAACGTGGCCAATTGTTCCAACATTGACGTGTGGTTTTGTGCGTTCGTAGTTTTCTTTTGCCATTTTCTCTGAAGATTTAAGTTTAAATATGTTTTTGTTTCTTAATGGAGCCCTCGAGCGGAATTGAACCGCCGACCTCATCCTTACCAAGGATGCGCTCTGCCGACTGAGCTACAAGGGCCCACCTGAAATTTCCTTGGCTTGGTAGGGCTGTGAATGTAAGGTACTTAATTTGCAATTCTTTTAAAAGTACGTCAATACTAAAAATTAAAAATAATAGTGTTTTTTAAAAAAAAGCTATATAGGGAAGATATTATAACTCCTTTCCCCGATTTCCAGGCTCTTCAAGCTAAACCGAAATCTAACATAAAACCGCTCGAGGTCGACTATCCAGCCGTATCAGCTTGTGGCATTTTCCACAAAAAGCTCTGGTTTTTAATTAAAATCTCCTTTTCAGCGTCTAAAAACTCGATTTCCCAAGCTAAGGGAGGCTCGCCGTCCAACGGCATACTTTCCCCCGTTAGACCAACATAAAGTTCACGGGACATCCCTTGCCCTTCCGGCAAATCAAAGGAAATCGTCTGGGGATCCGGATTATCACTTAATATATAATTAATTCTTAATTCGGTTCCTTTGGGCAAATCATTAACATTCCCGTTTAAACCTATTATAAAGTATAGACCTTCGCGCTCCTCTGAGTTTGTTCTTAATACTAAATGAAAACCCATATTCTCTTTGCCAGTAAAAAACTCCGATATCCTCAAAAAATCTTCCTCAGACATCTTTTCCCGGTAGACATAACCCACATTCCAGTTCGCCTTCCCCAATCCGTTAGCACCAAAGAGCCCAGGGATAAGCAATGACAGCCCTAACCCCAGAATGATAAAATGTGCACTCCTGCGTAACACGCCAAATCTTCGCATCCTAGAAATTATTCCAGCCAAAGCTATATTTGTCAAGGCAGCTATGAATAATAGAGTCGTTAGTATTGATAGACAAATCATTTGATCCAAAACAAGCCACCTTTTCCATCATTGACAAATTTCCTTTTAAAACGTCTAATATCTGGCTTTTCAACTAAAACTGCATACATGACTAAAAGAATAATAATATCGCTATTGGCGATTATAGCTGGAATCCTCACACAGGCGTCCGCAGAAGATGAGGCTATAGACAAAAGCAACTACTACATCAGTGCCTTCGGGGGAATTACCGCGAGAAACAATGTTAAAATAAACATGCCTCAATTTGGCGCTTCGCTTAACGATTCCACAAAAATAGGTGTGAGCGCAGGACTAGCAATCGGTTACGTCTTCGAGCAATTCCGTTTTGAAATAGAAGGCTCTTCCAGGGAAAACCGTGTCATGAAGAGCGACATGGACCTCGGAGATATTTTCTTGTTCATTATTCTCCCCTTCCCCTTTTTTCTTCCGGAAAAAGGAGCCGTCTCCTACGATTCCCTCATCCTGAATTGTTATTACGATATCCCCCTTGGCTACGACTTCTCTCTTTATATCGGCGCGGGTGCGGGCATTTCCCAAGAAACCATTAAACAAACTATCCGCTTCCAGCAAGGCAGCACCTTAAGTTACGAAAGCACAAGGCTTGTATTTGCCGGCCAAGCCATGGCGGGGCTTAGTTATGCCATCAATCAAAGCTGGACGATCTATACCGGATACAAGTTTTTCTTTGTCCCCGGTCACAACATCAAAGACATCCATGGCCCCAGTGCCACATCCAAAGCAAAGATTAAGAATGCGTTCATTGATAACATAGAGCTCGGGGTCCGTTATCGTTTCTAAGCTTTTTCTTACCACAAAGTAGACGTTTTTCTTTTCACATAAAAAGGAAGTAAAAATCTTTAAACAAAAATATTGACACAACCAACAGAAAATCTAAGAATGTCCCCTCAATTCATAAATTAACACAAACCTAAAGATAATTATGAACAAAAAACTATTAACTATATTGATCGCAGCAGCTTCCTTCGTTGGTGGCCAAGCGTTCGCAGGTGATTCTGACTTCTACGTAGCCGGTTTCGGTAACGGTGGATGGCATAATGACTCCAGCATCAAAAACATTGGTGTAACAAACAAAACTCAGTACAAGTTCGGCTTCGGCGGTGGTGTAGCAGTTGGCTATATCTTCGAACAAATCCGTTTCGAACTTGAAGGTTCATACCGTCAAAACGACATCAAGAAAAGCACTGTTACAGGTCTTACCCTTAATAAAGGTAAAGGCAATGTAAATTATGCTTCTTTGATGGCTAACGTTTACTACGATATTCCTGTTTCTGAAGACTTCTACGTTTACGTAGGTGCGGGTGCCGGTGTTGCTCAAGAGAAAATCAAGAACGACATGATTGCATCTCCTGCAACAACAATTGCTAACTACAGAAGCACAAGAACAGTGTTTGCATGGCAAGCAATGGTTGGTGTTGGTTACAATATCAATGAAGATGTTGCTATCTATGCTGGATATCGCTTATTCGCGGTTCCTTCACACAACATCAAGCGTTTCACAACAACAGCTGCGGGTGGTTCAATCAACTCCAAAGCTAAGATGAAGGACGCTTACATTAACAATCTTGAAATCGGTATTCGTTACCGCTTCTAATTGTTAGTTGTTTTAAGCTAATTTACAACCCGCTTCATTTGAAGCGGGTTTTTTTATAAAAAAAATAAAGCGAAAAACATTGACCTTGTAGCGCAAAAGTAATTAAATATTGGCTCGTTTCATAAACAATAAACCTAACGATAATATATTATGAATAAAAAACTACTAACAATACTAATAGCTGCAGCTTCCTTTATTGGCGGCCAAGCTTTCGCTGGTACTTCTGACTTCTACGTAGCCGGTTTCGGTAACGGCAGCTGGCACAATGATTCTAGCTTGAAAAATCTTAATCTTGCAGGCCTAAACACGCCTAACACAACCGAATACAAATTCGGCTTGGGTGGTGGTGTTGCCGTAGGTTATATCTTCGATCAAATCCGTTTTGAAATTGAAGGCGCATACCGTCAAAACAATATCAAGAAGACAACAGCATCTATTTTAGGCATCAATGTGCCTCTTAACAATGGCAAAGGTCATGTAAGCTACGCTTCCTTGATGGCTAACGTTTACTACGACATCCCTGTTTCTGAAGACTTCTATGTTTATGTAGGTGCTGGTGCAGGTGTTGCTCAAGAGAAAATCAAGAACGACATGGTTTCTCCTACAGTAGGAACAATTGCTAACTACAGAAGCACAAGAACTGTCTTCGCATGGCAAGCAATGGCGGGCGTCGGCTACAATATCAATGAAGATGTTTCTATCTATGCTGGATATCGCTTATTCGCAGTTCCTTCACACAACGTAAAGAAGCTCACATTCGCTGGCACAGGAGTTACTTCCAAAGCTAAGATGAAGGATGCTTACATTAACAATCTTGAAATCGGTATTCGTTACCGCTTCTAGTTGTTAGTTGTTTTAAGCTAATTTACAACCCGCTTCATTTGAAGCGGGTTTTTTTGTGCCTGTTTCGCTATCATATTTAATAACGTATAGGAGCTAAGGCAATGTTGAGTTGACAAGCTCTTGAAAAAACACCTGTATAGATGGTAGGATTAAATCCCTAAACCATTTCCTCAAAACCTCAGAACCGTTTATCAGCATGAAAAAACTCTTATTCCTCACGCTCACCGCTGGAATTTTATCAGCTCTTGGAATAAAGGCCTTCGCAGATGCCCAAACCGATTATTATTACGATGATATAAATTTAGTAGATCAAAACTTCTACGTAGCAGCCTCGGGTAGCGTTAACTTTCACGACAAAATCAAAACACGTGGGCAAACCCCTAACGTTTCATACCAATTTCAAACAGGTGCTGGCTTTCATGGTTCTGCAGGTATGCATTTCTGGCAAAATTTCCGAGCTGAACTCGAGTTTTCATACTTAGCTCAAGCGCTAAATAAAGCAGGGGGTGTAAGCGCAAGTGGTCGCCTCGAATATATTAATTTCCTGATCAACCTCTTCTACGACTACGAAATCGTCAACGGGCTAGACGTTTACTTCGGTGTTGGCGGCGGCTACTCTCTTGCCAGAATGTTTAGGGTGACAGGAGGCGCAGGCCCACGGGTTGGCAAAGGTGATGACAGTTTGTTTGCCGGGCAAGTTATGATCGGGCTGGCTCAAAATTTAAACGCAGAATGGAACATCTGGGGCGGCTACCGCTTATTAATGGCTACACGTCCAACTTTTAGCAACGTGCGCTTTACCAACCCATTTGTCCACATGGTGGAAATTGGCTTACGCTATGATATATAAACCAAGTTTTAGCCTATTTACCTTATGAAAAAAATTTATATCCTGTGCGGGATTCTTTTATTTGCTTGCGGGACATTCCCACAAGCCTTTGCCAACGATTATTATTACGAATCCGGTGATCCTGCCTTTGATTCCCGACCTGAAGCTTTTCAAAACTGGTACATCGCGTTAACAGGGGCGTTTTCCCAGCAACAAGATATCAAAACTCGCAATCAATCCCCAAATGCAAAAATTCGATTCAGGACAGGCGAAGGGGGCACTTTTAGTTTAGGACGAATCATTCCTCAATACCCAAGTGTACGCGTTGCCGCAGAGGTCTCATATTTTTACAATAAAGCAGCTTGGGTAAAACCAGATGGGCTAGGTAAATTTACCGCCAAGGGCGCTGTGGGCTACCTAAATGGTTTTTTAAACGTTTATTATGATATTCAACCGGAAGCTTTTAAAGATTTTTCTGTATACCTCGGTGCCGGCATTGGGTATTCCTATGCTATGATTAGCAATATCCGTAATAATACGCTAGGAACAGTGATTAGGGAATCCCAACGTGGTCTGGCCGCCGGCCAAGTGATGGCTGGCATTGGCTACGAATTCACCCCTTCATGGACCTTAATAGGCGGCTATCGCCTTATGTTTATGGAAAAACCTACTTTTCGCGGGCCAGCAGGAAGCCCCAATGTTAAATTGCAGCACCCTATCTTAAGTGTATTGGAAGTTGGCTTACGAATTAATATTTAAGCGGGAAAAAACAAAAAAATCATTTTCACAGAAATAACGTTTAAAAAATTAGAAAATCCGTTTGACATCTTTGAAATATACTTTTTAACTGACAATTAGACTATCCCCTACCAAGGGGTTTGTTAAAACCTAAAAAAAGACAAATTACTATGAAAAAGAAAATTCTAACCCTATTCTTGGGTCTTTGCGCTAGTGCACTGACACTCGTAGGTGCTCAAAACTCTAACTCAAAAAGCAGCAGCAGCAACTCATTCAATATTGATGGTTGGTACCTCGGTGCTTCCGGTTCTGTGGGTTTCCACTCAAACCAAAAGAGCAAAAGTACTCCCACAGGTGCAGCACGCGAAATCTCATTTAAAACTGGTGGCGGCGGTGCCGTTGCAGTTGGTTTGATGTTCATGGAAAACTTCCGTTTCGAACTCGAAGGTTCCTATCGCACAAACTCTGTTAAAAAAGCAAGCACCCCAACTACTGGTAAAGCAAATGCTTCCGGTAGCGTTGAGTATACCAGCTTATTAGTTAACGCAGCTTATGACATCCCTGCTTTTGAAAACGTTATCATCTCCCTCGGTGGTGGTCTTGGCTGGACATATGCTAAAATGGGTAACATCAACCGCGCAGGCGTACGTCTATTAAACAGCCGTGGCGACAATGTTCTTGGCTGGCAGTTAATGGCTCAAATTGGTTACATGTTCCAAGAGCAATTCACGCTTTATGTTGGATACCGCTTATTCTCAACAACTCAGCCTCGCTATCGCAATCCTGCAGGCGGCCAGTTGAAGATGGAATCACCTTACCTACACAATATCGACTTTGGTGTAAGAATTCACCTCTAGTCTTATTGACCTGATTTTTATCAGAACTTTAAACCCGTCAGAAATTTTTCTGGCGGGTTTTTTCTTTTCTAGGGAAGATTAAATAATAAGCTGGAAATCTTTACTAGTGCCAGCTAGTATAAAAAATAAGGCTCCCAAAATTCCCCACTTTCCCCAAATGTTTAAAGGCAAATCCATACTCGTAACCGGCGGCACCGGTTCTTTCGGTCGTCATTTTTGTGCTAAAGTACTCAAGATGGCTCCCTCGCGTGTGATTGTTTATTCCAGAGATGAGTTTAAACAACATGAAATGCAAGAAATGCCTACTTTCTATAATAATAAGCGCATGCGGTATTTCTTAGGCGATATCAGAGATGCTGACAGATTAAAACGTGCCATGCAGGGAGTGGATATTGTTGTCCACGCAGCCGCGTTGAAGCAAGTTCCCGCAGCAGAGTATAATCCAAATGAATTTATTAAAACCAATGTTAACGGTGCCACAAACATCGTTGATGCCGCCCTGCACGCAAATGTGCCTAGAGTAATTGCGTTAAGCACAGATAAAGCAGTCAACCCGGTTAATCTCTACGGTGCGACTAAACTTTGCTCAGACAAGGTATTCATTGCCGGGAATAGTTATAGAGGCAATCAAAGCCCTACCCTTTTTTCTGTGGTACGATACGGCAATGTTATCGGTAGCAGAGGCAGCGTTATCCCGCTATTTATAAAACAAAGAGATCAAAAGCACCTGACCATTACGAATCCGGATATGACTCGTTTTTATATCACACTGGAAGAAGGCGTCCTATTTGTCATGAAGTGCCTCCAGAAAATGGTTGGGGGTGAACTATTTATCCCTAAATTACCTAGTTGCACACTGGGCGATATGGCACATGCCGTTGCACCCAATTCGAAGCAGAAGATCGTGGGGCTGAGACCAGGAGAAAAGATGCACGAAACGCTCATTCCAAGCGATGAGGCTCACTTAACCATTGAATACAAGGACTACTATGTCATTCAACCTACGCTTCGTTTCTGGACAAAAAGCGCCCTCCCGAAAGGAGGGAAAAAGTGCCCTAGTAACTTCGCCTATACAAGCGATAATAATCCCGACCGATTGACTATTGCTGATATCAAAAAACACATACAACACTTTGAAAACTACTTGCCCCATAACGGCACATGGCAAAACGATTCTCCATCAATAATAAAGAAATCAGCCCGAAAGAAAGCCCTTTCCTGATCGCTGAAATATCCGGCAATCATAAGCAGGATATTAAGCACGCAAAAAAATTAATCAAAGCAGCTGTCGATGCTGGGGCCGATGCCGTTAAGCTACAAACTTATACGCCGGACACGCTCACGTTACCGGTGGATGCGCCCGATTTTTACGAAAACAACACCCTCTGGAATGGAAGGCATTTGTACGATATGTACCAAGAAGGCATGACTCCTTGGGAATGGCTCCCGGAGCTCAATCGATTCGCTCAAGAACTTGGTACTACGCTATTCAGCACTCCCTTCGATGAGACAGCAGTCGATTACTTAGAAAAGGCTATTAACCCCGTTCTATACAAAGTCGCATCACTTGAAATCAACCACCTGCCATTACTAAGGCATATTGGTAAAACCCAAAAACCCGTGCTCCTCAGTACTGGTATGGCTACCGAAAAAGAAATTCATGTGGCGATCGATACCCTTTATACGGCTGGAACGCCAAGCATCGTTCTCTTAAAATGCGTCAGCGCCTATCCCGCGGATCCCACCGATTTTAATTTACGATCTATTCCAGCAATGGCCTCTAAATTCAATTGCCTCATCGGGCTCTCAGACCATTCCCTGGGGAATGAAATTGCCATTAGCGCCATCACACTAGGTGCCTGCGTGATCGAAAAGCATATTGTTATGGATCGTAATGATGGCAGCCTAGATGCCGGTTTTGCATTAGAACCTGAAGAATTTAAACAACTGGCAAACGCTTTAAAACTGGTCTACAAAGCATTTGGAACGGATAAAATAGGCCCTACGCAGCAAGAAGAGTCTCGCCTACGCTTTCGCAGGTCCATCTTCGTCTCTCAAGACATTAAAAAAGATGAAGTATTTACCCCGCAAAACATAAAGATTATACGCCCCGCAACTGGCTTGCACCCAATATTTTGGGAAAGTTTACTGGGTCAAAAAGCAAAACAAGATCTCCCTGCGGGAACTCCACTTACAAAAGCTCATTTGCCGTAAGCAGCTATTTTTCGCTATAGTTTACTGGTTAGCCAATCAACGCATCTATCCAAAGCTAATTCTTTGAGCCCGCTTTGAGGATGTTCATAGCGATGGTAATCCTTGAGTTTTAGCGCTAGGAAAAAGGATACGGTAAAATCGTTTTCCTTCATAACTTGCTCATAAACTTTCCTAGCAACCCCCACAGGATCGAGCTTCTTGCCTTTTGTTGTAGCTACTTCAATGAGCCGTTCTCTGATCTCCTTTTTTGCATAACTATTTCCCTTCTCAATTAAGAGCTTTGTCGATTCTTCATCAAACGTCTTTAAATAGCGAATTCCCTCAGTTAACAAATGATTACCTTTCCCGAACAGAACTGGCCGCACTCCTCCTACAGGGATCGTTAAATACTGTTCATAAGTTCCTAGTGCGCAATTTAATAAACAGAAGATTTTAATAAACTCCTGTTTGCCCAAAATTCTTGTGTACAAAGATGGGCATTTAACACTTATTGTCTTCATAATTGATCCATCTGTTAGGGGTTTTTCAGGGGTATTGGTTTGCCATTGAGGCCCACAGAACTAGATTGTATTTTCAAACGGTATTATGTAAAGTCTCTTTATGGTAAAGAAAGCTGTAACAAAAAAACCTAAAACACCCGAATTCCTCATAGACCTCCTGAATGCCCGTTCCCCATCAGGTTATGAGCAAGAGGCTCAAGCAGTGATCGATAAATACGTCAAGCCCTCGGCTGACGTTTACGAAAAAGACACCATGGGCAACCGTTTCGCTACCTTAAACCCGAAGGGTAACCCCGTTGTCATGTTCGCAGGGCATATGGATGAACTCGGATTAATGGTCCACTACATTGACGATAAGGGTTTTGTGTATTTTAATACCATCGGTGGCCATGACCTTTCTATAATCTCGGGTAGACGTGTTCAAATTTTAACAAAAAACGGTACTATCCACGGCGTCACCGGCAAACGTGCTATCCACCTCATGACACCGGAAGACCGTAAAAAAGTTCCCCAACGTCATGAAATCTGGATTGACGTTGGCGCCCAGGACAAAAAAGAAGCCGAATCGCTTGTCGAGATCGGCGACCCTATTGTCTATGATCATGGTTTCCAAATCCTTCGCAAATGTCGTGCAACAGCTCGCGCCTTTGACGATAAAGCAGGCTGCTTTGTTGTCTGCGAGACACTCAGAAGGCTTGCTCAAGAAAAAACTAAACTACAGGCGAAAATCGTCTCCGTAGCAACCACCCAGGAAGAAGTCGGCACCCGCGGCGCTATCCTCTCCGGTTATTCCGTTAACCCGGACATTGCCGTTGCCGTTGACGTAGGTCATGCGACAGATAGCCCAGATTGCGACAAACGCCAATTCGGCGAATTTTATTTGGGCAAAGGTCCCATTATCTGCCGTGGCGCAAATATTAACCCCTTTGTCTTCGAGCGCCTTGTCGCCGTTGCCAAAGCCAATAAAATCCCTTACCAAGTGGAAGCAGAACCGGGACCAACCGGCACCGATGCCCGCTCTATTCAAATATCGAGACAAGGGGTAGCCACTGGGCTAGTCTCCATACCACTTCGCTACATGCATACGCCCAGTGAAGTAGTTGACCTCGAAGATGTTGAAAATGCAATCAAACTTCTTGTTGCTTTCTCTAAGTCTATCAAAAAGACCGACACTGGTATTTGGTAATTCGGCACGATTGCTTTGACAGTCAAATAAATCATTGTTAATCTTTCTTGAAAACAAGATTAACAATGATTTATCTCATCACCGTCTCCCTCATTTGGGCCTTTTCATTCGGCTTAGTCAAAACAGGTCTATCTGGCCTGGATCCTCACTTTTTGGCATTTGGCAGAATCCTGTGCGCACTGCCGCTGTTTCTTCCCTTCTTAGTTGTTAAGTCCCTTAATCGATCGCTTACAATTCGCCTACTCCTCATCGGGGCAATGCAATATGGCGTGTGCTATTTAGCTTATCTATTTGCATTTCAATATCTAGACAGTCATCAAGTAGCATTATTTGCCATTATGATGCCTCTTTATATCGTCTTTATAAACGGCATTTACGAGAGAAAATTCCCAAAGTACAGTCTTATCATGGCCAGTTTGGCTGTTTTGGGAGCAGGCATCATAAAATACGATGGTATGTCGTTTCAAAATCTTCTTACGGGATTCATTTGCATGCAAATAGCGAATATTTCATTCGCATTAGGGGAAATCCAATACCGCCGCCTGCGTCATCAAAACCCACATTTAGTGGATAGAGAAATTTATGCCATCGTCTTCACAGGCGCTTTAATCATAACCGCAATTGCTACAACCGTTGCCGGAGACTGGTCAACCCTCTCAATGATGAGCGCTAAGCAAGTCATCATATTAGCCTTTCTAGGTGTTTTCGCCACAGGGCTTGGTTTCTTCTGGTGGAACAAAGGTGCTGTGGTTTCCAAAATCGCTACATTGGCTGTTTTTCATAATATCAAAGTGCCATTAGCGATTCTTTCCTCACTGATTATCTTTGGCGAGCACACAGATTACGAGCGCCTTATTTTAGGCGGCTGCGTGATGTTTATCGCTGTCTATCTTTCGCAAAAAGGCTTCTCCTCCCTCTTACCAAATTCATTAAGAAAAAAAGAGCAACCGCTTAATCCCTAAACGGCTGCTCTTTTTGAAATCATTCTGAGAAACTAAATCACTCAGCAGGCTTTGTCTTACGAAGCCCCATAACGGAGTTCCCCTCAGACCACTGTCCACGCTCTTTTAAGAGCTTAATGCGGTCAAAACGTTTAAGCACGGTCTTCTTCTTTCCTGAACCGCCTCCTTGATTAAAACTTCTGTGTCGTGACATAATAAATCTTCCTACAATTAAAATTTCAAATTTCTAGTAAAAGGAATAACCTTCCTGCGGTCAAGTATAAATCAATTTATTTCTAATATATTCCCTAAAACGAAGGATTTTTTCAATCCTCAAAGGTAATTTTGGCATTTTTAATCCAAGAACACTGCTTTGCAAAGGTTATACCAGCTTTCCCCATACGCTTACGTAACTCTGGTTGCTCAATTAAGCGCGTCAACATCTTGGATAACTCATCAACACCACCAACAGGGGCTAAAAAGCCGGTTTTGTTGTCTAAAACCGCATCGGAAACGCCTCCAGAATCATACCCTACAACGGGAAGTCCACTTGCCGAAGCTTCCAAATAACTTAGCCCAAAGCCCTCGATACTATTCTGGTAAGGAATACTGGCCATTACAAATATATCGGCCTCATGGTAGCAGCGGGGCAACGCTTCTTCAGGCACTTCACCCAAGTATGCTATGTTAATATGGTGCGTTTGGGCATATTGTTTGATTTGTTCGAAATAGGCTGCCTTAACAATAGGCCCGGCAATCTGGTAAACTACTTTTTCCTTTAACGCTGACGGCATAGCGTTAATTGCCTCCAGCACCTGCATTTGCCCTTTTCTGGGGTGCAGGCGTGCCACTGTCAGTAATTTTACCGTATTACTCATTAAATGGGTGTCCCTAGGGGGTATCGGTACAAATTCGCTACGTAGAGCACCCGGGGCAACAACCGTTCTTCCGCTCGCTTCCGGAAAATAGTCGCAAAGGGTTTTTTCACAATACTTGGAAAACAAAAGAATTCTATCAGTATCCCGCAACAAACTTCGAAATAAGCATTTTAACAGCCTGCTTTTCCCAAAGCGTAAAATCTCACTGCCGTGCAGGATTAAAATTAATTTCTGTGGCTGGATACGTTTAAATAGCCTTAAATACATAAACGCTAAAATTGGTCCGGGCTCTGGCAAACACAGTACCCCTTTCGCAATTTTGTCTTTATAGCGCATCATTTCCCGCATAGTCACAATGCGGCAACCCCATCCATGGGTTCCTCTATTGTTCAAAGGCACAGTGCTATAGGGAAATAAGTGCGTTTTGAAAGCAGAATGCTTTGGAGCAAAAACGGTTACTTCTCGCCCAAAACCGGCTAGAGATTTGGCCATTTCTTGCACACAAATAGAAATTCCGGCTTTTTTAGGGAAAAACTCATGTGTAAAAATGTATATTGGCCTACTTTTCTGCTTTGCGGAAGACACGCAATAGAGTTTAATCTTAAGTTCGGCCTATAAGCAAGCCACATATTTTATGTCCAAATTATCCAATTATTACACAAGGGCACTCGTCACGGGTGGAGGCTCCGGGCTCGGTAAAGCATTCGCGGATATGTTGCGCCATGAAGGCATAGAGGTTTGGATCACTTCCCGAGCTCCCGAAAAGTTGCCCAAAGATACTCCTTTCCATTGCTTGCAACTGGATTTATTAGATAACACTTCTCTAGACAAGCTTATCCAAAGAGTAAATTCTGATGAATTATCGTTCGATCTACTCATAAACAATGCAGGCGCAGGTTCATTTTATCCCTTTGAAGAATTTCCCAAACAAGAGATAGAGGATCAAGTTCAACTCCTGTGCACCGGCCCCATTCTGCTTACCCAAGCTTTTTACAAAAAAATGCTGGCTAACAAAAAGGGAACCATCGTAAATATCAGCTCGCTTGGCGGCATTTTCCCTATACCGTTGCTTTCCTTGTATAGTGGTGCTAAAAGCGCCCTCTCTACTTTTACCGGAAGTTTAATTCTGGAAGCAACAGGATCTGGCATCCATGTAGTCGACATCCAGCCGGGCGATTACCAGACTGCGTTTAACGATGTCGCTCATAAAGATACATCTTTTTCGAATAAACATTTCCACAAGGCGTGGGCTGCCATAGAAAAACACAGACACGCAGCCCCCACTGCTGAACACGCGGCAAAAGCGCTTAGAAAAATATTGCTGAAGCAAAAAAGCGGCCAGTATGCGATTGGAGATCTTTTTCAGTCTAAAATCGGCCCCTGCCTCGCCAAAATTGCTCCTAGAAGCCTCGTCCTCTGGTTTTTAAAAAGGTATTACCATCTCAATACATGAAAATCGTCATTTTACAAGATTACTTACGTTGCGGGGGCACGGAAAAACAAAGCGTCTTCCTGGTAAACCATTTAAATGAAGCTGGCTATGATGCCCTGCTAATCACACTCAGACCGGGTGGCCTACTCTGGGATGAGGTCAAAGATGAAAAGGTTTTTTCCTTACAAAAAGGGGATACCGGTTTCGATTGGTATGCTCCGAGATTATTTAAAACCATCAAAAAACTCTCACCGGATATCGTTATCTGCATGGGGCGGATCGCAAACATGTATGGCAGCTTTGTGCAAAACCGTTTCCCTAAGCTTCATGTTATCAGCACATTGCGTACAGGAAAAAAGCTTTCTTGCCTCTACAAACGTTCTCTTAAAACGTCTAAAAGCATTTTAACGAATTGCCAATGGTGGAAAAACGACTTACTGAAACGTGGGTTTAATTCGAATAAAATTGAGGTGATTCCCAATCCCATCGTTCTGTCGCAATCCATTTCTTTCTCAAGTGAAGATCGCTTAGAGCAGCGAAAAAAATTTGGAGCTAGTGAAGACACTATCATTTTTATCTGCGTACAAGGGTTTCGCCCAGGCAAAAACCACGCAAAGCTCATTGAACATTTTGCTAAATTAGACAGAAAAGCAAATTGGCAGCTATGGCTAGTGGGCGAAGGGGAGCAAAAAAGGGCCTGCGAGGTGATCGTCAACCAACTCGGCTTAGGAGACAAAATTCACTTCATGGGTTTTCAAAAGAATCCTGCCCCGTATTACCAGGCTGCAGACGTTGCCGTTTCCACGTCTAAAGAAGACGCTTTCCCTAATTTCATCATAGAAGCGCAATCCCTCGGGCTGCCGATTATCGCAGTCGATACGGTGGGCGTGCAGGAGGCTTTTATCCCGAACCAATCGGGTTTTCTGGTCTCCCATGATCGTCCTGAGGAATTCGTAAAATATCTGGAGCTCTTTTTGCAAAGCCCAAATCAAATTCAAAAAATGGGCGAAGTCGGTCGCATATATGCACAAGACCACTTTTCTCCTGATGTTATTAAAAAGCAAATCGACCAATACTTCGAAATGCGCACCAAAAAGCATAAGGGTCGAGTCATCGTACTGGCCAGATGGCTCACCTATGGAGATGGCGTTTCCATTGATGCCTTGGGCACATATTATTCTTTGATAGACGCAGGGTATGATGCTCACATTTATGCAAACGAACGTCATTCTTCTTTGAAGCATGAGCCCATTAAAAGTTTTAAAGTGCTTCAAAAGCTGCCACTCACCGAAGACGACATTCTCATCTACCACTTCACTTCGGGATGGAACGAGGGCATAGCGTTTCTTAGGAAAACGCCTTGTAAGAAGGTGCTTCGCTATCATAACGTCACGCCCGCGGAGTTTTTTGAAGGCTATAGCGAAAGCCACACCAAGCGGTGCCGTGAGGGTCGCGCATTCTTGTCTGAACTATGCAAAATAGACTGGTATAGGGCTTGTACCCCATCTAACTACAATGCTAATGAGTTAATTAGCCACGGCCTAGATCCAAAAATCACACAAACACTGATCTCCTTCACGCCTGTAGACAGCTTGGTATCTCATATTAAAACAAGCTCAGATCCTCAGGAAAAATACCTCCCGGGTACACCGGTTAATATCCTTTCTGTCGGGCGAATATCGCCTCAAAAGAATCATGCAGATCTTATCCGCGCGTTCGCCTTTTATCATAAAGAGCATAATCCCAATAGCCAACTAACCCTTTTTGGGAAGCAAAATCGCTATCTCAAAAAATATGTGGAGGACTTAAATAACCTCGCCAAGGAACTAGAAGTAGACCATGCCTTGATCTGGATCAATGGCGGTTCAGACAATGTACTCCATCACGCCTACCAAAAAGCGCATATTTTTGCCAAAACGAGCAAACATGAAGGCCTTTGCGTCCCTTTAATTGAAGCAATGGCCGAACAAGTCCCCATAGTCGCCTTTGCCTATGCAGCCGTCCCAGAAACAGTAGGTGGCGCAGGGATGATCATCCCTGATAATGACCCTCATAAAATGGCAGAAGCCTTTCACCGCATCATAAATGACGAACATGAAAGGGCTATTCTTCTCAAAAACGCAGCTCTTCGCTATCAAGAGCACTTTCAGTCTTCTGCGATTAAGCTCCAATTCCTACAATTTATAAATAGCTTATCTCCAAATAGATGACTTGCCAAACCCTTGTATATTTGATATAAATCTTAACCAAACATAATTTTTTATTCATATAATGCTTTCTCCCTTAAGAACATACTTTTTAATTCCTTGTATCGCCTTGTTACTCATGCTAGCAAAGGGCGTTGCTCAGGATATTGAAGCGGCGGCTCCTCAACTCCACTCCATCCTTTTACCCGAGCAGGCGTTCCCGGAACTCTCAGACATTTTAAGGAAAGCAGAAGAAAATGCTCCACAAATTCTAATCCGCTCCGAATTGGTTACTGAAGCGGAAGGAAATAAAAAGTCCATGGCTTCGCGAAAGCTCCCTCAGCTATCTGGGGGGTATCAAGTTCTCGCAATCATTCGAAAGCGTGATAATGAAGACAATTTTTCCAAAGCTCAATATGTACCCACGGGAAGCTTAACCCTTAGCCAAGCCCTTTACCACTGGGGCAGCATAGATGCGGAAAAGCGTATCGGCGAAATACAACACAAACTGAGTAAAATGGACTTTAACCAAGCGAAGGCTCACCTACTAAAGGAAATACGCCGGAGCTACTTGGAAATCTATGCGCTCAACTTCAATAAACAGCTCGCGGAAGAAAAGTTAGAGCTTGCGCAAAAAAACTTAAAAGATGCGGAAGACAAGGCTGCCATGAAAATAGTATCAGCCCATCAACTCGACATCGCCCGCATTCAATACAATGAAGCTCAATTCGAACTCGCCTATATTTCAAACAACTTAGAGAACGCTACTAGTTACTTTTGTGATTTAACAGGTGGGGAAAAACCTAATATGGGACAAAGCTTACCGCCCCAGAAACTAGCTCAAAGCATCTTGGATAAAAATCCACAACTCGACCCAACGGACCTCTCTCCTCGCTATTATGCATTAGAGCAAGAGCTCGAAATCGAAAAGAACAATTTCATTCGCATTCACTCGGAACAGTTACCTAAATTAAATTTCCTCACCGGTGTTTTTGAAGACAATGTTGATAGCACGACAAGTGACAGTGGTGTTAGACGGGCCAATGTTTTTGCAGGCCTCGAAGTTCGATGGAATATTTTTGATGGTTTTCGTACCGAAGGCCAGCGAATCACCTCAAAAGCAAAGCAACGACGGATCAAACTCGAGCTCAAACAAGAACGCCAAAAGACCCTCAGGGAAACCTCTCATATCTTACGCGGGCTAGCCATCGAGCGTGATCACATCAAAATCCAAATGCAAAAATTGGCTCTCAATGAAAATCAACTCAACGCCCAACAAGATTTATTTGACCAAGGTATTATCCAATATACTGATTTCTTAAGCTCTAAGAGCAATCGCGATGCCGTAGAATATCAGCTGGCAAACCTCATTAGAGAATACTTTAACCATGTAAACGAATTTCTTATCTATACTTCAAAAATATAAATTCATACACCACTACCATGAAAAAATCATCTATTATAATCGTCACTTTATTACTCGTACTTGGCATAGCTTATTACGCATTTAACTCGGCCACGCCTACCGCTAAAGTAGCTGCTGCCAAAATGGGCTCAGCTGTCAATGCCGTTCCCGGAAACGTTAAAGTTCTTGCTGCTATGGAAGCAGTCGTCAAAACACAAACTGCCGGCGATATCCAAGAGCTTCTCGCACCAAAAAACACGGGCTCGATTGAGGTCAAAAGCAATGATATCGTCGCTAAACTCGATACCTCCGAGCTCGACCGCGAAATCGAACATTTACAGCTACGCTACGAGGCTGCTCTAAAACGCCAAGAAATTGGCTCCCCTTACGAAGCTGAAAAAAGAAGCCTTGAGCAGGATATGCCGCGCGTAGAAACTTTATTCAAACATGGCCAACTTCCTGAAGCTGAATTCAATAAAAGAAAGCAAGACCTTGAACGCGTCACCCGTGTCTATGAAAATGATGACCTAAATCGCACTCTTGAAGTCGAGTTGCTCAAAAATGAACTCAATCGCCGCCTCTCGCAACGTGAAAAAATGATCGTGCGCTCTCCTATTGATGGGCTTTTGACGGAAAATTACTTCCTTCCAGGCGCTCACGTCTATGGAGGAGAATCGCTCGCTAAGGTTATTTCAAAGGATAATATGATCGAGGTCAGCATCAACGAAGAGGACTTTCCTGGAATCAGCATCGGCCAAACCGTTTCGATCAATTTTCTAGGCCACGGCAATAAACTAGTCTCCGGAAAGGTCACTTCATTACTGGCTACTGCAAATGCAGACACCAAGCGGCGGTCTGTCTTTGTTCAATTAAATAGTGCCGAAGATCTGGCTCCCGGCATGACCGGACAGGCAAGCATCACTAAGGCAACCCATGATAACGTTGTCATCGTGCCCAGAAGCGCTCTCACAGGCAACTTTGTCTACGTAATTAATAAGGGCAAAGTAGAGCTACGTAAGATTGTTCCAGGGTTCATTGGTTTTGATAAAGTGGAAATCAAAGAAGGCCTTAAATCGGGCGAAGTGGTTATCGTGGAGGACATTTTTAACTTCAGAAATGGCCAACGCGTCAAAACCCAAAAGATTTCAGGCTAAGGATGAAGACTAATTTATACATCGCCTGGAGATTTATCACTTCAAAAAAACGCTCCATGATTCTCAGTCTCCTGGGGGTCGTATTCGGCGTTGGCTTTTTTATCGTAACACAGGCGCAAACTTCCGGTTTTGAAAACTTTTTCATCAAAACAATCCTAAGTACTAACGGCGCTATCCGTATTGCCGAGCATTTCCAGTCTACCATTCAAAGTATCGCAAGTAATCCCGATGATCAGGATAATTTTCGAGTACCGGTAAACGAGGGCAAACAGTACATATATGGCATAGAGTATCCTCATATGCTAAAAGAGGAATTAACAAATTACTCAGAAATTTCAGGCATTTCGGAAATCCTGGAGGGGAATGCTGATGCTAAAAGCGGCTTCCGCAATCAACCCGCTAAACTGATGGGTATCCGTCTGGAAGACCATGCAACTGTTTCCGACTTACCTCGTCAGGTCATTTTAGGAGATATCGCCGACTACGCTTCAGACAATAATAGTGTCCTCCTAGGCTCTCGCCTCGCAAAACGCCTCAATCTCACGGTAAACGATTACGTTTACCTCAATACCCACGGCCAAGAAAAAGCATACCGCGTCTCCGGCATCGTTGAAACGGGCATCTCAGATATCGATAAAGTTCGCGTCTACATGCACCTCTCAGAATCCCGTTCTTTATTAAAACAACCCTTTGGCGGTTCCATTTTTCAAATCAGTTTATTTGATCCCAGCAAAGCTCCGCAAATTGCCGCACATATCGAATCCAGCTACCAACACCATGCCGCTAGCTGGCAAGAACGCGAGCAGGTCTGGCTAGACGTTTTCAAAGCCTTACGCGTCTCCGCAGGAATAACCGTGTTTACAATTATTCTTATCTCCGGTCTGGGCATCTTTAATACCTTGGTCATGATCGTTATGGAAAAGACCAAAGAGATCGCTATCCTCCGTTCCATGGGGTATACCAGAAAAGACATTTCCAGCATCTTCCTACTCCAGGGAGGGATCGTCCTCGTGGCTGGAACTGTTCTAGGTTGGATCTTTGCAGCATTCGCAACCTACGGCATTTCAAAAATCCCGCTTCGCATTCGAGGCATATTTTCCACAGACAGCTTTGTTGTCCACTGGAGCCTCTCCCATTATATCATGGCCAGTGTGCTTGCGCTCATTGTTGTCATCACTGCCAGCTACATACCGGCTCGTAGAGCAGCAAAACTAGAACCAGGCGACATCGTCAGAGGAACCAGCGCATGAAAAAAGATCCTTCCAACTATACTATTTTACAAGCCAACAATATTCACCGCACGCTTGGCTCTGGTGAAAACGCAAACCATATTCTAAGAGGAGTATCCATCTCTCTCGATTCCTCCAACGTCTACTCAATCGTTGGCCCTTCTGGTTGCGGTAAAAGTACTCTCCTCTACCTCCTAGGCTTGTTAGACAAGCCTAATAGCGGCAACATTTTCTTAAACGGTCAAGAAATGCCCCTTGACCAAGATGAGCTCAAAACTAAAGCCAGAAACGAAAACATCGGCTTTGTCTTCCAATTTCACTTCCTTTTACCCGAATTTACCGCTTTGGAAAATGTTCTCTTTCCGATGAAAAAACTTGGCAAGCTTTCCCATACGGAAATGCTTGATCACGCCAATGATCTCCTCACCGAAGTAGGTCTGGGACAAAAAGCCCACCGTTTGGCAACCCAGCTTTCAGGGGGAGAGCAACAACGAGTCGCCATCGCCCGCGCTTTAGCCAATTCTCCCAGGCTCATCTTAGCAGACGAACCCACGGGAAACCTCGATGCTAAAAACTCTAACCTCGCGTTCGATCTGTTATATCGGCTTGCTCACGAGCGAGATCAAGCCATCCTCATCGTCACCCACAATCCGGAAATCGCCAATGCGTGTGACCATACACTTCCAATGCAAGATGGTCAGTTTGTGCGGTAAACAATACACGTAAGTCTATTTTACGCAAAGCGAGTCATCTGCACCAATTGCTCATACCGCCGCGCTATTTCCACCGCACCCATTTGCTCTAGGCGTTTGCAGAAAAAGTCCTCCACCGTCAAGCTTGCTACAATCGTCCCATAAGCCATCGCCTTCTTAATAGACGCAAAATCACGTTTATTAACAGCGGCCAAATACCCTAGCATTCCCCCTGCGAATGTATCTCCGGCTCCAGTAGGGTCTCTCAGCTCCGTTACCGGGTAGGAAGGTAAGGCAAAAACACCTTCAGGGTGAAACAAATAAGCTCCATGTTCGCCTTTTTTGATAATCGTCATGGGTACTCCCATAGCTAACATGGATTCACCTGCCCGAATCAAATTCGCTTCTCCGGTCAACAGGGTCGCTTCGCGGTCATTGATCAAAAATAGGCTGATGTGCTGAATCAGCTCTGCTAACTCAGCTCGCTTGGTTTCTATCCAGAGATCTATTGTATCCGCAATCGTAAAGGTGCTCTTTTTAAACTGCTTTAAAACATGCAACTGTAATGCCGGCGCAATATTCCCAAGCATCGCATACTCCATCTCTGTGGTCGCTTCGGGCAAGGTTGGGTAATATCCCTCAAATGCATTCATGTTGATCTCTAGGGTTTCCCGAGAATTAAAGTCTTCGTGGTACTTGCCTTTCCAATGAAAGGAAATTCGGTCATTATCCACTTCAACGCCAGAAAGATCTATCCCGCGTCTCTCCAAAATCGCACGATCGCTTGCTGTAAAGTCATTGCCAACAATCCCAACGATTCGCGTTTGTGTAAAATAACTCGCTGCCATCGCACCAAATGCTGCAGCGCCGCCTAGGACGTTGTCGATTCGATCATAGGGCGTAATAATATCATCATACGCGATTGAGCCGATCACGAGCACTTCTTTTGAGTTCACACCGGCTATAGGAAGTCTTTCCATTCCACTTAATAGGGGTTCCAATTGGGGTAACATGTATTTATAAATTAAGAATCAGACAGCATTTGTCTCAGAGCCATAGCTCGTCGCTGCCAAATACCGGCGTTGGGCATCTGCCCGATAGAGACTAACCTCATCATACCAGCCTTGTCTTGACCGTCTTTCATTAACAACAGGGCTAAATGATAGGCTGCTTCAGCACGATATGCGCTCATCAAACGATCATCGCTTACAATTTCTTCCAAAAGCATTCTGCCTTGCTCATCATTACCGGATAAAATAGTCGCCATTCCGATTCCTAGCCGCGCGCGGCCTGCGAGAAAGTTCTCCTTTAAGCCCGCTTTTGACTTTTGATACCAGGTCAGTGCATTTTTATAATCACCTTCGCTGTATGCGCTATCTGCAAATTCTAGCATCGTCACTGCGGCTAAAATTTCATTTGGGTTGGCTTTTACAAAAGCCTCTTGCTGCGCTTTCGTTTTTGCGGCAACAAAGGCCTTCTGTACCTTTGACGCATGCCAGCTTTGGTATAAATTCACCCCAGGAATAGCCAATCCTAATAATACGACCACAACAATAACAGAAGTGATTAGGCGTTTGTTATTTTTGAGAAAAATCCATAATTTATCCTCAAAAGAAGATTGTTGAAAAACACCTTCAATCACATTACCGGCGCTTTCGCCTTTGCTATGATGTTTCTTACCATGGGGAGCTTTATGATCCTGAGTCATGTAAACCATTAGGCTAAAAAAGTTCTCATCGGTCAACTAAATACAGTGCTACCGCTTTACTTTTGCCAATAGGATTGAAAGTGGTCTCAAAGCTATACTCACACAAGGTTTTCTTGAAGCATAAGATTCGTATTGCCGTTGCCCCCATTATTAGGTGTCGTTACTTGAGAGTTCGATTCTTGCATCATTTTCCGTAAGGCCTCTTGAAGGCTTGTGCTTTGGGTATTAGCTAACATTTGTTCTAAATCTTCAAGCCTTTCGTTGCGTTGTCTACGCTGAGGAAGCACCCAGCGTTTACGAACACACCAAACAATGACATCAATGGGAGCCCCTATAATCATTCCTATAACAGCCAGAATTACGCCTCCACCTAAGCTTTCTAGAGACTCCACAAAAGCTTTTGCGGTCGCATCCGTAATATTACTATTAATTGTTGTAAATAAAGCCTTTATAACTGATCCCAAAACATATGTGCCAAGTAAAAACCCACACAAACCTCCTATTGCCGTAAATTTCCAGCCACTATTCCAAAGCCACTTAATAGCTCGAGTAACGAGCTCAGTTGGACTTGAAGGGGCGCTTGTGTTAGCCGTGTTATTATTTGCATTCTCAACATTCCCACCTTCTTGATTGGTTCCGGTTTCATTTTGCCCTCCACCCAGAACCTCGTCTATACTGGTACCGAAGTCAGACGTAAACCATCCACCAGCTCCATTGGTCTCTAATTTTCGGGATAGGCGTTTATTTTTCTTAATCAAATCAGCAATCAACGTCAACATCTCCTCACGCTCTTTTTCGTGTGGATCAACCTCTTCCTCTTCCCTAGGACTCTGAACTTTTTTTAATTCTTCAGAAACCCTTTTCTCCATTTTGTTTATAATCTCATGATTACATTCCATCTGGCTTTTTGTTTTATTGCCACGTTGCTTCTTAAGATCTTCTTTTACTTCCTCAGTTGCACCTGTTAAAAACTCCACTAATTTTGTCTTCAAAAACTTGTCCACTTGATCTTCATCTAGAAGAACTTTTTTTTCATACTCCTCCCTTTCATCATTCTGATTTTCAATATCGCTCACTTCTATCGCCTTCTCATTACCTACCTCTGTCTTCTCCCTCTTGGTTGACAACCTCAAGATCTTTTCCTTTGTACGGCTTTCTAACTCAAGATCTTTAGTCTTTCGCATCTCTCTTGATTTCTTCAAGCTTCTTGCCTGCTTTACGAAATTATCTATCAATCTTTTTTGATTTTCTTCCAATTCCTTTTCTTTCGGTTTCTCCTCAATAATTATTTCCTCCTTTTTGATGGTATCGATAATTTTTTCTTCAACAATCTCTTCGTTAACGGATATGTTCTCTTCTTTCTTTTCTTCTTCAAGGTTGATCAATCTTTTTTCCTCTAGAATAGAGTCTTTGCGCTCCACTAACAAGTTTTCGTGATCATTCCCCCTGCCGTCAGGGGTATTTTTTCCTGAGCTTATTTTCTCCTCCTCTTCCACTATTTTCTTAGATACTTGGTTTACGACTTGCCCCAGAAGCTCCCACATATTTCGTTTAGATTCTTTCTCCTCTAAGCGTTCATTGCTTTCCTCAACCTCCTCCGTCTTTACCTCTTTTATATCTAATAAATTTTCCTGGTTAGATCTAATATCAATAACGATCTCATTTATATTGTTATTTTTATCAAATTTCTGCTCTTTGATCTTGGGTGTATTAGGATCGTCTTTAACAATCGTCACGCCACTCTCGTTCTGCTTTAAATTTTCCTTTTTACTATTTTTCGTAGGAGTGTTTACGGGTGAATTCTTATTACTGCCAGTAGATTTCTTAAATATATTCATAAATCCGGGGTATTTTTGGGGTTCAATCAATCTTCAGAATCGAAGCTGATTCATTTGGGGTACAAGACGTTATAAATAAATAATTTTTCTTAAACTAGCAAACGTTTCTTGAAATTCATGAGTTCACTCAAATAATAATCCGTATCATTTTTTGGTTCTAAAATGCGTATCTGTTTTTTGGATACTTTCTCCATTGATGCAAAACATCAACTATCATAAGCGCACGTAAACAGGGTTTACAATTAAAGCAAAAGTCATCTCAAAGACCCTCCATACACCCAAAAATCCGTAATTGACCTCCACCCCCTAAGTAATTGTAATATAACAGGTATGGACAATCACACAGATCTCTTTTCTACTGCCCCCTACCAGATTATGGGCATCCTTAATGTTACCCCGGATTCTTTCTCTGATGGAGGCAAGTTCACAGATCCCTATCGCGCCTTAGAGCACGCCAAAAGCATGGTCTTGGCCGGTGCCACAATCGTAGATATTGGAGGAGAATCTAGCAGACCCGACCACACACCTATCACCGAGACCGAAGAACTTAAACGCGTCATCCCTATTATTGAGTGCCTGGTAAAACAAATTCGCATTCCAATATCCATAGACACTTGCAAATCAAATGTCGCTGATGCCGCCCTCAAAGGAGGCGCCAAGATAGTTAATGACATCTGGGGCTTCCAAAAAGACGCAAAAATGGCTCATGTTGCAGCTAAACACAATGCCAGAGTCATTCTCATGCACAATCAAGAAGGTACTTTCTATCCAGGAGATTTAATAGACTCCATAAAATGTTTCTTAAACAACTCTATCAAGATTGCGACTGATGCAGGCGTCCCTGAAAGTCACATCTGGCTAGATCCTGGGTTCGGTTTCGGCAAAGATCCGGATCAAAACATGGAACTCCTCGGTCGCCTCGATGAAATCGTAGCCATGGGTTATCCAGTCGTCCTGGGTACGTCGCGTAAGTCCACATTGAGTTCCTTACTTAATCTCCCCCCAAAAGAGCTTGCAAGCGCTACTGCAGCAACTACTGTCATGGGAATGGCTGCCGGCGCATCTATCTTTCGTGTCCATGACGTTAAAGATAACTACCGTGCCATGAAGGTTGCTGAAGCCATTTTAAAAAGAAAACAAGAACCGGTCCCGGCTTAAAAGATGGATGCGATTATCTTAAAAGGAATGACTTTTTTCGGCCACCACGGCTACTTCCCAGAAGAGCGCAAGCTTGGACAAAAGTTTATAGTTGATCTTGAGCTTACGCTAAACCTCAAGCCCGCCGGAGAAAGCGATGATATCACCAAATCCGTCAATTACGCCGAGATATTCCAATTGATTAAAGAAACTGTAGAGCAAACCCAATTCCACCTTATCGAAGGGCTTGCAGAACACATTAGCACGCTTCTTTTAAAAAACTATTCCCTTATTCAGGAAATCGCCCTAACCATAACAAAGCCCTCGGTAGCCATTCAGGGCATTTGTGAGTCAGCAGGCATCAGACTCAACAGAAAGCGATAATGATGACGGAGGCTTATATTGCCCTCGGTAGCAACTTAGGCGACCGTAACGACTATTTAAACAAAGCTATTGGGCTCTTAGCAGAGACTGATGGCATCACCTTAAGGGCAACTTCGTCTTACCACGAAACAGAGCCTGTTGGCTATCTCGATCAGGGAATGTTTTTAAACGCTGTTGTGCTATTAGACACAACCCTTTCTCCTCACGAGCTTCTAGCTCGCTGCCAACAAATAGAACAACGTTTAGGCAGAGAACGTCCTTTTCAGAACGCACCCAGAACCATCGATCTCGATATCCTTCTCTACGGCACGCTAGAAATGAACGGTGCCGAACTCATCATCCCTCACCCTCGCATGATGGAGCGTTCCTTCGTACTCCTCCCGCTCAACGAAATCATGGTGACTCATAGCCTATACCTAGTGTGATAATCGCATATTGTTGTAAAAATATTACATTATTTTCTTGTTTTTTACAGAAATTATTCATAACGTAAAAATAACCCCTAAAGCCATACTATAACCTCGCACAACAACAAATGAACAGAGGATGGTTTATGAATACACAACTGAGCAGGCTAAACTCTATGCCTATCCTTCGCAGAAGAGAAAGCATAGAAAAAACGATTGAAGAAAAAAAGGAAACCGTTTTTGAGGAAATCAAGAATGAAAAAAAAGAAACGCTGGATATTCCACTTTTGGATTTATCTTCCCTTAATAAAAAGCTTAATAAAACTGGGCTCAAGGAAGGTGAATACCAAATCGTTATCTTAGATGAGCAATTAGAGGATCGCAAGGTGAGCAAAGAAGACAATCTTCTTGAACTGAAACGAGATATCAAGAAATTGGTAACCAAAAGCAAGAGCGATTCGGCTTTAAAACGCAGATCCCTTCAAATTGAAAACAAAGAGCAACAAATAGTGAACAGGCTCTCTTTATCGCCAACGTCCATACGCATGCAGCTTAGTAATGGTAATGAAATCATCACTAAAGAAGTCATCTCCCACAATCAACCAATTATCATCAACATACTCAATGAACATTCGTGCTCTTCAGGTAAATCCAGCAGAAGGGGATCAACAGATAGTAGCAGTAGTCGACCATCAATCGATTTTGATGAGATAAAAAGCATAACAGATGGGGACGGCATAAACCTGCTCAGCAAAGGACCATCGGTTGTCGCAAGCTCGCTCAAGAACATTGCCGGATTCATGCCAAACTACGGCATCTTTATGGTTTCAGGGGGAACGCTTTGTTTCATCGTTGGATTGGGCGTGGGCGCTGCTGTCGGTGTCGCTGCAGAAGGTGTTGGCGTTGTACCCGGCATGGCAATTGGAGGCGCTAGCGGCCTCATTCTTGGTATTACAGGAGGCCTGGCGATCGATGTTGGAATTACGGTCACCAAAAAAATCATTAAACATGTAAAAAAACAACAGGCACTTAAACAACAAACCCAAAACAGGATTAAGAAGCAACCTTCTCTGGTAGAAAAAACGATTAGTCGAATACTCCCCAAAAAGGCTACTATTTAGCAACTTACAAATAGTTCGATCCCTAAAAGAGGCGATACAAACAGGCTTGTATCGCCTCTTTTTTTACAACGCACGCACTTTTTGTTTGTTTTTCAAACTATAAATATTTAACTTAAACCCTAATCCCCTAACAAACCCTAACCTTAAAAAAAAGGAGATAAGCATATGTCTGATATTAAAACTGGCAGTAAAAACACTTCCCCCAATATATCACCGATTCTTAAAAAGGAAGAACTTGAGAATCTAGAGGGTATCTTTGATGAAAAAAAGGTAGAGTCGCAGAATTCCAGCACCAAGAAAACACCTCGAAAACAGGGTGACCTGAACCTAAGCAATGAAAATCTTTTCAGCAAAGAAGTTTTCAATATCAGCTCTACTCTTTTAGAAAAAAATGATGAATTAACCAAAAAGCTCGATGAAAAAACTAAAGAAGAGCTTCTCAAGAAAGAGACAAAGATCCTCAAGCTAAAAGACGAACTCAAAAAGAAGGACGACGAACTCAAAAGGAAGGACGACGAGGTCACTAAAGTAAAAGAGGAGCTTAATAACTCTCAATTAAGCGTAGAAGACGATGAAGAGGTGGGCGAACTCGCAAAAAATTATATTAAAAGAAAAGAAACCAAACTCGAAAACCTCACAAAGAATGGTGTACACGAATTTATAAAGAGTAAAATCAATACTTTGGGTAATAATCTTTTAAAGAGTCCACAGGAATTATTCGATGGGTTCGTAAAGGCTGCGGAACAGATCGTCAGTAAAGATCCTACGGATCTTACAAAAGTAGCAACTGAAATTGCAAAATCGCCTCTACTTACACCTGTTTTAGCAAAACTGGATCTTAATCCGGCAAAATTTGCTGAATTCTTTCTAGACAAGGTACAAAAGGACTTGAAGCAAGTTGATGACGATTTCAAAGATGAAAAAAAGCCTGACTTTTCCAAAAAAGAACAAGTTGTTGATAAACTGATTGAAGTTTTTGCAGACAAAATGCTAGACACACTTTTAGGGTATGACGTAACGGAACGTGATCCGAGCTACAAAGCCGTAGTCAACATTCTGAAATTCAGCAAAGACTATGTGGGAAGCATCTTCTTGCCTTCATTGACCAATGAGACGACTAAGGATCTCTCTGAGCGTGCTGTAAAGGACCTTACGAGCTATCTTGGCCCTGTAGCACCGCTTGCGAGAATGGTCACTAGCTTCTTTAATACGGTTGCAGGCCCGTTCTTGCCTAAAACAAGCTGGTCCGGCTTACTAACGGGGGTGACCACAACGGCCGGTATCTATCTGGCCTACAGCAAGCCTTCCTTCCTGTTAGATACTATAACAACCTACTCTAAAAAGTATTCCGAAAACGTGGTCTATGGCGCCTTTGGCATTGTAGGAGCGGGATTGGGGTTCACTGGGGAATGGTCTATTTACCTGGTTAGCCTGATGCTTGGCAAGCTCTTTGGTAATAAGGAAAAAATGGCTTAAGACCGCTATTTAATCGGCTTTAACGACAAAAAGACCTTCCTCGGTGAGGAAGGTCTTTTTGTCGTTATTAGGGCATAGTTTGTTCCAGGTGGAACAAACTATGCCCTGAAAGAGTGAACATAAGATCACCCCAGAAACAACCCTACGCCCTTATGCCTTTAGTAGAATTTTTACATAAAAAAACAAACAACTAGGTGTTTATTTTAAGCACCGTTAAACTTGGGTTTTTCCAGGTGCCTGATCGCATCCAAAATCTTGTCGGTTACAACTTGGTAGCGGTTTTCAGCATTTTTACCGGGATCATAATCTTTTGGGAAAAGGGGTTTTCCGTAGGCGATCGTGATATCTTGGTTAAAGTTAGGCAATTTATCGCCCTTGCGCCAGGCTTCGAAGGCTCCAAAAAAGCGGACAGGGACAACAGGCACTTGTGTGCGGCAAGCAATCATCCCGACACCACGTTTTCCAGGCTGCACTTGGCCATCCTTAGAGCGCGTTCCTTCAGGGAACAGCAAGATGCCATTACCGGATTCCAGCACCTTAAACACACGTTTTAAAGCGCCCACATCCGAGTCTCCATCGCGGTCTACGGGGATCGCATGAAAGCGATTTAGTATCCAGGCCTTAAAGCGTGATGAGAAAAGGGTTTTGCGGGCAAAGAAATAGATCCGGCGCCTAAACTGGCTACCTGCCAGAAAGGGATCAAAATAACTCACGTGATTACAGGCTAAAATAAAAGGGCCCTCTTTGGGGACATTTTCCGCGCCCACGCTATCACAGCGGAACATGAGATTAAAGAGATTATAGGAAAGGGAATGGCCTATATCATAAATCGGATTGTAATCTTCAGCACTCACAACAACTAGTAATCCTTTTTATGAACGAGATTCGCCTGCGGGGCAAAGGGCTCCATTGATAATTTCGCAGACTTTATCGACCACCTCTTCAAAACCGAGATGCGAAGTATCGATGCGAATAGCACCCTCCGGACAATTTGTAGGAGAGGCCGCGCGCGTAGAGTCCACGTGATCGCGCTTTACGATGTGGTCCACCTTACCCTCAGCGGCTCTGCGTTGAACACGGGTTTCGATATCGGCCTCCAAGAAAAAGCGAAAATCAGCCTCTGGGAAAATAGCCGTACCGATGTCCCTACCCTCCATGACGAGCCCATTAAAACCAGCTTCCCTTGCAATGTGTTTTTGCTCCCTTTGAAAATCAAATAAATACTGCCGGATTCGAGGGATAGCAGCGACGGTAGAGACACGAGCATTCACCTCAGGCGTGCGCAATACAGAATCGGGAACAACCTCCCCATTGAAAGAAATATGAGCTGTTTCGCCCTCGATACTAGTCCCTAACTCCATACCATCAAAAAAGGCCGTTACCTTATTCCCTAAAGACAGATCAACGTTATTTTGAAGCAAATACCACGTTAAGGCTCTATAATAGCAGCCTGTATCCACATGCATTAAATGAAAACGCTTAGCAAGCGCCCTAGAAGTCGTAGACTTTCCAGAAGCAGCGCCTCCATCCATAGCGATAATGACAAAAGGTTTATTCCCCATAGACCTTACTGAATACGCAAATTTTCCAAGATGTCAAAAAACTTCGGAAAAGTTTTTGAACAACAGCCCGGATCCTTGATAGTAATCCAAGAACTACCATCCCCATTAAAGTTATAAGAACCCAATACGGCAAAACTCATGGCGATGCGATGATCACCATGGGGATCAATCACAGCCGGCTGTAGCGGCTTGGGATGAATTTCTAAAGTCGCTTCTGTTTCATGAACCTCCTGGCCAAGCTTTCTAAGCTCTTGTGCGACACACTTAACGCGATCACATTCCTGATGGCGCGTGTGGCCAATCCCGGTAATACACGAATACCCCTTCAATAAAGGAGCTATAGCGGCAAACGTTAAGAAAGTATCGGATATTTCACTAAAATTATGCTCCATGCCAATCATAGCGGTTTGGATTTTTTGCTGCACAACCCAAGAGTCTTCTGACATCTTCACTTCCAGCCCCAAAGATTTTATAAGATTCACAAAAGCGGCATCGCCCTGCTTCATCCGAGAAGACATCCCCGGAAAAATAATTCTACCGCCCACCAATAAGACAAGGGCAATAAAGTAACTGGCAGCGGTGGCATCCGGCTCTATCGCATACTCACCCCCCTTAAAAGAATAATGCCCATTACCTGAAAAATCGTACACGTTATCCGAGCTAGAAATTTGGCTTGAGTAACCAAACTCATGGATCATTTTCTCTGTTAACGTAATAAACGGCTTAGAAACAGCTTCTCCCGCTAATTGTATAGACAACGGCCCCTCGGCCAAAGGAGCTACCAGCATGAGCGCGGAAACAAATTGGCCACTGCGCGAAGCATCAATCTTAAGCTTTCCACCAGGCAAGCCGTTTGTTTGAATAGAAAAAGGGTAATAACCAACTTCCCCATCATAAGTAACCGAAATAGCGCCCGCAGACTCCAAAGCCCCTAACAAAGGGCTCATAGGACGTTTCGTCATCGCTTCACCCGCTGTCAACTTATAAGAGCCCCCCTTTTTCAAGGCTAATAAAGCAGGTATAAAGCGAGCAACAGTACCCCCATTGCCCACATTCACTTCTGCGGTTGAATGAGGGATATCGCCCCCTTGCCCATAAACCGTAACGGTTAAGTTTGCTTCATCGCGATCTACTTGAAAGCCGAGTTGCTCCAGGCAGTTCATCATACCCACGGTGTCATCTGAAAACAAAACATTCTTGAGCCTTACAGGTCCGGCACAAAGCGCGGCCAACACAAGCGCTCTAGCCGTGATGCTTTTTGAGCCAGGCAAGCGCACGGTGCCTGATACAGCGGACTGAAAGGGGGTTATAGCGAGTTCGTTGTCGTTCATTAAGACAAAATTATCTATCCAGATCTTTGCGAAAAATTTGCCCCGCTTCAAGAAGAACCTTGAAGGCGTCGAGATCGTTATTTTGTAATAATAAATCGGCCTGGGCAAGCTTTTCTTTAAACCCGACCAGTAGCTTTTGTATATTTTCTCGGTTTTCCTGAATGATAGGGATCCAGATATCCGGGTTACTTGCGGCAATTCTTGTTGTATCCCTTAACCCATTACCGGCATATTCGCCCCATTCAGAAGGAAGCGCATCTAATAAAAAAGCACTTAAAAGCGAGGCCACGCATTGAGGGAAATGGCTAACCCCAGCCACAATTTCATCATGCTCAACAGGATCCACCTCCACTAATTTCAAAGAAATCAGGCTCCAAAAGTCTTTTGCGACCTGGATACTATGCCTTTGAGCATGAGAGCTAGCGGTAATGAAACACAGCTTGCCAATAAAAATGGCTTCATCCGATGCCATGATACCGGATTTCTCCGAACCGGCCATAGGATGGGCTCCGACAAAATTGCCGTTATCAAAAATGCTATCAGCAATCTGACAAATTCGCTGCTTAGTGCTGCCGACATCCGTCACAAGGCAATGGGGAGTTATATGTGGCTGTATGCGCTTAAAGACAGATTCCATGTGATCAATCGGCACACAAACGACAACGACATCCACGTGACTAATGTCAGCAAAATCATTTTGCAAAACAGTACAGCCCAATTGCGCCATGCAGTACTGATTGACCACTTCATCCTTATCCCAAGAAAAAACACGGATACGATGCTTGCGCAAAGCTCGTATGATTGATCCCCCCAAGAGACCACAGCCAATAACGGCAACGTTAGAAATGTCACTCATCTTCAAATTATCGAATTGGCAATCGCAGTAAATTGCACTTTCATATTACACATGTGCATTTCACTATCCATACAAAAAGTAAGGAAAAAGAACCAAGCGTTATTGGCGCTTCGGCTGACGATGGTTGCGTTTATTTTGACCCCGCTTGTTTTATTTTGGATTTTCTTGTAAAGGTAAAGGCAGCTTTCCATCAAATCTAACATTGCAAATTTGAACAAAATAGAACATACGTAACAACTGACATTCGTCACTCCCAAAAAACCCGCTTTTAAATAAATATATGAACAAAACGATACTCATCATCCGAATATTATTCATGGCATTATGCGTATTCGGGGCTTGGCTTTTCTGGTACGCTAACCCTGACTTACAAGAATACTTGGCGCTTAGCCTCTTTATAGGAGCGGCTATAGGCACATTAACGATTCTTATAGATGTGTTCATTAAAGGCTTTTCTGTGCGAGGGCTTACCGCAGTCGCATTTGGCATAGCAGTCGGCTCGCTAATAGCCTTTTTAATTACCTCATCCCCCCTATTCGACCAAGGCGACCCACAAACCCTTCATTTAAGCAGATTAGCTCTTTTCATCATCAGCGTGTACCTGGCAACCATTATTACGCTACGCGGCAAAGACGACTTCAATCTATTGATTCCTTATATTAAATTTGTTCCGCATAACGTTGATGTCCCCCTCATAGTCCTCGACACCAGTATTCTGATTGACGGCCGGATTGTAAACATCTGCCAAAGCCGTTTTATAAGCTCCGCGATCGTTATTCCCAAGTTTGTTATCGAGGAATTGCACCGTGTTGCGGATTCCGGCGATACGCAGAAGCAAATCAAGGGGCGAAAAGGCCTTGAAGTGCTCAACAAGCTCAAGAACATGAACTACATTGACCTGCGAATACAAGACGTGGATGTAGATCAAGCCGAGCAAGTAGACTCCAAGCTCATTTATCTTTGCCAAACACTGAAAGCAAAGCTGATGACCACAGATTTTAATTTAGCTAAATTGGCGGAATTTCACGGTATTGCGTGGTTAAATTTAAACGCGCTGAGTAAAGCGCTAAACCCGGACATCAGCATAGGGCAATACCTTGATGTTGACCTGGTAAAAACCGGAAAAGAAGAACACCAAGGCGTAGGATACCTCTCTGATGGCTCTATGGTTGTGGTAAACGAATCCGCTCAATTCATAGGAAAATCAGTCACAGCGGAAGTTATTAGCATCCTTCCCTCTGCCGGTGGCAAAATGATCTTTGCGCGTATTCATGCAGCCAGCAACCCCTCAAACGCAAACGGAACAAGTGCAACTGCCGGAATACCAGCATATTAAGGGAAATAAACCCACCTTTAAAACGCCATATATTTCAATAAAAAAGCATCCATAAAATACATAATTTAGTTGGTTTTCGCATAAAACCGTGGTATATTTAGGTAAGAAGTGGAGCCGTAGGGATTACCCAATAGCTTCATAAATCTATAGGAACCCAAACCCAAACCCAACAACCGAATATTATGGATAATTCCAAATCAAAAAAGGGTTTTACCCTCGTTGAAATCATGATTGTCGTGGTCATCATCGGTCTATTAGCCGCCATGGCCATTCCAGCATTCCAAAAAGTACGTCAAGAATCTCGTGAAAAAGCTATCACGAATAACTTGCGACAAGTGGCTTCAGCTGGTGCTCAATTCATATTGGACACTGGTGCCTCGCAAGTAGCTTATACTGCATTGACCCCAACATACTTCAATACGATCGCAGCTGTTGCTGGTGAATCGTACACAGGTATCTCGGTTGATGAAGACGGTGGAACACTGACTGTAACCACAACCGGTGGTCAGTCTGTTTCATTTACGTACTAATCTAATTGACGACTCTTGTAGACCGCTTGCTATAAAAGCGAGCGGTCTTTTTTTTGTTTAAAAATCATGAAAAACTGGAAACCGGTTCTTGCGTTTGCTGTTATTGCAATTATATCGCTCGTTGTAGGGCAATGGGCGTTTTCCCCACTTCAAGCCGTTACCTTCGTGAAATATGGGGGTTACTGGATCATGCTCGTCACGGCAGGTCTATTTTTCTATTTTCTCTATAAATGCCTCCTGCCCTACCTAAAAGATAAGCACTTTCGAACAAAAGCATTCTGGACTGAACCCAAGAACCTCCTCGTCTGCCTATTGATTATATTTTGCTTTTTGTACATTCGCCTTCAAGAGAAAGTTGAATACAAAATAGTGATGGATGAACCCGTACTGGTGGCCACATCTATGTCCATGCACCAAGATCGCATAGTCCAAGTGCCCAATAGAGCCCATACGATCGCCGGCACCTTTTATATATTGGACGGCTTTGTAGACAAACGCCCCTCTGCCTATCCCTTTTTTCTCTCCGTTATCCATGATTTTAGCGGTTTTCGCCCTGAAAATGCCTTTTATTTCAACCTCTTTCTCACCGGCTTGTTTCTCTTTTTGACTTATCTAGTGGGCTTCAAACTGGCTTCGCGAACAGGAGGTGTGTTTGCCGTCCTATTATTTACCTTTTTACCGCTCTTTGTGCGTGCCTCTAATGGAGCTGGATTTGAGGTTTTGAATATAGTCATGATCCTCGGGACTATGCTGATCGGGATGGAATACCTTAAGCGACCGACAAAGACTAACCTCAATGCGCTTTGCTTAACCACGGTTATTTTAGCGCAAGTGCGCTATGAAAGCGTCATGTACATTGCGCCGGCTGGCTTGCTCATTCTCTATGCCTGGTGGCGAGAAAAGAAGATTACGACCTCCTGGGGATTGATGATCACGCCTATTTTGCTCATCCCCTATCTATGGACGCACAAAGTGTTTGATCTCAACGATGGTCACTGGCAATTATGGGATCGTTCTTCAGCAACAAGCCCCTTTGGCTTTCAATACGCCTATCAAAACATCGGCCACGCCCTCAATTTCTTCCTTGATGCCGGCCTTGAAATGACAAATTCTTTGCCGATTGCCATTCTTGCCCTAGCATTTATCCCCTTCTTTATTTTGGTGGTCTACAAGCTCCTGAAGGCCAAAAAGCGCTTCCCGATTCCGCTGATCGTTCTGTGCTTTTTCTGCCTAGGCTTCGTGATGAATACACTTCTGATCATCTTCTATTTTTTTGGTCAACTGGACGATCCGATCATCCACCGCCTGGCATTCCCAATGCTGATCCCTATGGTGTTTATCCCCATCTGGATGATTTACTCCTACACGACAAACCCCGCCTATCGGCAAACGTTTTCCTGGTTTATTTGTCTAGGGATACTTGTTTTCTGCGTGCCAAAAATTTCTGCTAAACACTATTCTCAGAATCAACTGCCCGTGGATCGCGTCAACTGGATGATCGATATCATCAAAAACTCGGAAATGGCCGGAAAACACTATTTTGTGCTCTCGGAGACCCCCTTTATATGGATCATGCACCGCGTAGACGCCATGAGCACCGCGTATGCGATAAAACGCAAGGATCGGGTATTGCATTATTTAAAACAAAAAGGGAACCCACCGGTATATGTTCAGCAGAGTCGGTTGTTAAATGCTCCGACCGGCACATACGTCTATGACGGCGGCTTCCTGAAGGCTAAAAAGAACTATGACCTCGATAACGATTTTGTACTAGAACCTTACAAAGATGAGCACATCTGGCCATTGAGGCAAATTAGGTTCTATAAATTAGTCGATGTTAAAAATACTCCCCCTATGGATCTGCCTCAGCCCACGAACAATAAGGAGTATATGCGGCAGTGGATTGAAACCTTACCTTAAGGTGATTTTATTAGCGAGAATCGGATAGAATAAAAAAGGCCCCACATAGTGTGAGGCCTTTTTGTTGCGAAAAAACAAGTTGATCGCGACTGTTTATTCAAATTAGAAAAGCTTTCTCTTAAAAGCTGGGTTAGTATTATTCTGTTGGTTGGCTAGATGGGCTTGCCTATTTTCCAGATAAAGGCATTTTGAATCTAGGTGCCGGGGTGTCGTTTCTTTGACCCGAGAAATACCGGTTAAATCAGGCTTTGGTGGAGCAAATTTAACAACTGGTTTTTTAACAGTTATCTTTTTTGTTATTTTCGAAGGTTTAGAGATCTTATTCTTTTGCTCTGTTTCATTAAGGTTTATCTTCAAGTTCTTTTTAAACAACTGGGAAATTTCCTCCTCAGTAATGTCCTTGATCTTGTCGCCCTTGTTTTCAGATTTATTATCTTTTTTATTCTGGATATTTTGGGAAGGAACATATCCACCACCAATGTTAATTTTATTATTCATATTTTTATAATAAGTTTACTTTAATTGACTCAATCGATATAAATTTTATACCAATTGAGGTAAATTGCCATAAAATACCTAAAAGAGCAATAGGAAAAATAAATAATTAACACTAAATTGCTAAATACTTCAAATTAACGGGGTTTTAAATGAAAATAATACAGATTTGGCTAATCTAAAAAACGTTATCCATGAATTTAATAGCCATCGATTAAACGTTTCTAGCGTAAGTCCTTTTGTAGCTGCAAAAAATCAGCGAAAGAGGTTGTACTTTATGATCGCATAAATGGCACGGAAACCGTCTTTCCAATTGATTTTCTTGCCCTCTTGGTAGGTTCGCCCGGAATAACCGATACCGACTTCAAAGATGCGGCAGCCGCTTTTGGCTAATTTTGCGGTGATTTCAGGCTCAAAGCCAAAGCGGTTTTCCTCGAGCTTAATCTTCTGGATGATTTCACGGCGCACCATCTTGTAACACGTCTCCATGTCTGTTAGATTGATGTTGGTGAGCATGTTTGAGAAAAAGGTCAACAGCTTGTTACCGACCATGTGCCAAAAGAAGACGACCCGGTGGGGTTCTGCGCCGATAAAACGCGAACCAAAAACGGCATCTGCCTTACCCTCTTTTATCGGTTGGAGTAGTTTTGGGTACTCTTGAGGATCATATTCTAAATCCGCGTCTTGAACAATAATCACATCGCCTTTTGCCTGAGCGATACCGGTTCGTAGCGCGGCTCCTTTGCCCTGATTAGTTTCATGGTAAAATTTGCAACAAAGCGGCATATCGATTTCATTTTCTAAGATCTCACGCGTACCATCCGTGGAACCATCATCGACAACGATAATTTCCCGTAACGCCACAGGTGCGTTTGCTACGCGTTCCAAGAGCTGTTTAATCGTATCTTTTTCGTTATAGACGGGGACAACTACAGAAATATTCATGCCGAAAAGAGAAGGTGTAAATTCAAACGTAATTATAGAGAGCCACGCAAAGGAAAGCAATTACTAGATACGACCATATTTGAATTGTCAGCTTAAAAGTAAAATGAATATGATAACGAGATCATGCTTTTTCGGCACAAGCTATTTATCCCCGGCCTGACTGCCGCCTTAGTCATCACTGCCGGCATTATTCTGTATTATTTTTTTGGCGCTGATTTAGATCCAGTGCGCGCCATTGAACAATTTTCCCGGCACTTATCGGCATTAGCAAAACTGCACCCTGCTTACTTAATCCTGGCGATCACAATTGCTCCCGCAGTGGGCATACCCGTTAGCCCCCTGTACATCCTTTCCGGCATTGCCTATGGTACGCAAGCAGGCATCATTTATTCCACAATTGGAGTAGCCCTTAATATTGCGCTTACCTATTGGGTTGCTAGACGATTCTTAAACAAATTCATCCAAAGGCTTTTGACTCGCTTTAATTACAAAGTGCCCGAAGTGCCCAAAAAGCATCACTGGAAGATGGTTGTGGCCGTAAGAATCATGCCCGGGGTACCCCTTCCGGTACAAAATTACATACTTGGGCTAACAGCAATCCCCTTTTGGACGTATTTTACTTTTTCCTGGATCATACAATTCCTCTGGGTAATTGGTTATGTAGTAACCGCAGGATCTATCTTCAAAGGGCATATGAAACTAGCTTTATTTGGCATCGCATTTATGATTGGAGTTGCTGTAATCTTACAACTCGTACGAAAGCGCTATGTCAAACTTAAGAAAGCCCAAATTGAAGACGATGGAGAGTGATCAGATTCTCTCTGTCTCTGATTTTAACGCGCGTGTAAAAACAATCTTGGAAAACGAAATTCCGCCCTGTTGGGTTCGTGGGGAAGTTTCCAATTTACGACACCAATCCAGTGGGCATATTTATTTTTCATTAAAAGACGCTAATAGCCAGATCTCAGCGGTACTCTTTAAAGGCTATGCTGCCCAAATTTCGTTGCAACTAGCGGAAGGCATGCAAATTCTCGTCTTTGGAGAAATCAATGTCTATGAACCACGCGGGCAGTATCAACTCATCGCTCGATTTATTTTGGAAGACGGGCAAGGGCAATTGCAACTCGAGTTTAATCGCCTTAAAGAAAAGTTAGCCAACGAAGGTTTATTTGACACAGATAAAAAGAAAAGCCTCCCCCCTATCCCTCGCACAATCGGCTTTATAACCTCTCCTACAGGCGCGGCGATACGAGACTTCATAAGCATACTCAAACGACGTGGCTGGCAAGGCACCGTCATCATTTTCCCCTCTAACGTTCAAGGCACGAGTGCGGCCGCTGAAATGATCGAACAGTTAAGAATCGCACAGGAGTTTAATAAGCTAGACCTGCTTGTAATCGGCCGAGGCGGCGGAAGCATCGAAGATCTATGGGCCTTTAATGAAGAGCCCTTAGTGCGGGCTGTTGCCGCGTGCACCCTTCCAATTATTTCTGCCGTGGGACATGAAATAGATTTTGTACTGACCGATTTTGCGGCAGACAAACGAGCAGAGACTCCTTCCGCAGCCGCAGAGTTAATCTCATCCCTCTACCTGGATTGTGTTTCACGCGTTAATCATATCAAAAAAACACTACACCCATCTCGATTCTCCCCAATTTTAGAAAATTATGCGCTGAAGCTAGACGATAAAGAAAACAGACTCTATCAATCCCTCACGCAACGATTACGCGGAGCCAAGGATATGCTTAAAAGCGCGGAAAATCGATTAAGCGCAATCTCCCCCGCGCATAGCCTACGCGCCCACAACAAGCACGTAGAACAACTACACAAGCGATTAGAATCATGTAACCCGGCCAACATCCTCAATCGCGGGTATGCTTGGGTGCAAGGCAAAAACAAAGTTTTTATAGAAAACAAAGCATCCGCCCAAAAAGAAGCCGTTCTTACTATCACCTTCAAAGACGGCCAAATTGAAGCCGAAAGATTATAAGCGGGCTCTACACAATCCTGCTACAAGAAGCCTCAGCCGCAAGCAACTGCTGCTTCAGAGGAACACCCCACGCATAGCCACCGATACCCGTTACCCCTAAAACGCGATGACACGGCACAATGACCGCAATGGAATTAGCACCCACGGCTCCACCAACGGCTCTAGCCCCATTATCGCAACCCAATTCTTTAGCAATATCGCCATAAGTTCTGGTCTCCCCCCGTGGGATGGCGAGCAGTGAACGCCAAACAGCCCTCTGAAAAGGCGTTCCGATTAATGCGAGCTTGGGCAACATGGTTGTTCGGCCTAAAATCGCATCTTCCAACAATCGGCTATAATCGGCCTTCATGGATTCAGCCATGGCCTCGCAGGCTACGCCCCAACGTTTCTGGGTATAGCGCATCACTTCAGATAAATCAGCCTGCTTCAATCCGATAACAAAACAAAGGGCATCTTCGAGCACACCCACACCCCAGTAACCAAAGTCGTTGCGAACACACGCAACGGTAATCTTCGGCGACGGCGCGCCTTGTTTAAAAAAATCTTTTTCTAATTCAATAACAGTCATGGCTACAAAACTAGTGAACAAATTTTCATTGCTTTTTGCAACCAAATTTTTTACGCATTGAAGTAACACAACAAACAATCTAAAAACAATAGAAACTCAAAAAAACAATCCTTAAACAAATATGGCACAACCAAAATCAAATCCATCTAGCAAAAAAAACTCCTCCTACGAGCGGTCATCCGACAACAAGACACTGGAACTCGCCATGTCTGCTATCAACAAACAATTCGGCGATGGTGCCGTCATGCTCATGGGATCATCCTCAAAAATGCAGGTTTCTACTATTTCCACCGGCTCCGTAGCTATTGACTTAGCATTAGGCGTAGGCGGACTGCCACGCGGCCGCGTCTGTGAAGTTTTCGGCCCAGAATCTTCCGGAAAAACAACGTTTTGCCTAAGTGTTATCGCCGAAGCACAACGCAGAGGGGGCAATGTTGCCTTTATCGATGTAGAGCACGCCCTGGATCCCCGTTACGCAGGCCTGGTTGGTGTGGACATCGCTAGCTTGATCGTTTCGCAGCCAAATTGCGGTGAAGACGCCTTAAACATTGCGGAAACCTTAATTCGTTCCGGCGAAATCGATGTCGTTGTCTTGGATTCCGTTGCTGCTTTGGTATCGCGCGCTGAACTTGATGGCCAAATGGGAGATGCTACAATCGGCCTACAAGCTCGCATGATGAGCCAAGCGATGCGCAGGTTAACGGCTACAATCAGCCAAACAAAATGCGTTTGTATCTTTACAAACCAAATTCGCGAAAAGATCGGCGTCATGTTCGGAAGCCCGGAAACCACTCCAGGCGGCCGTGCGCTCAAGTTTTTTGCGTCTATTCGCATTGACATACGCCGTATTGGAGCGATTAAAGAATCCAACGGTAAAGTAATTGGTAACCGTACCCGCGTGAAGATTGTTAAAAACAAGGTTGCGCCTCCCTTCACCGAATGCGAATTCGACATTATGTACAATGAAGGCATTTCCAGAACAGGTTCTTTAGTCGACCTAGGATGCACCTACAAGATCATTGAAAAGAAAGGTGCCTGGTTCTCCTACAACGGCCAATTAATCGGCCAAGGGCGTGAAGCTGCGAAGCAACATATTAAGGAAAACCCGGATATAGCTGAAGAAATCAGTAAGGCCATTATGAGCCAAGTTCAAGTTGCCGGAGGCATGTCTTTAGGCGGCAGTGATGAATCTTTTGCCGATAGCGAAGAAAAAGCTTTAGCCACAGCGGATTAATTTGATAGATTATCCTTGTCTTCCCAAGTGCCTTATGCCCCATAGGGCACTTGGCATTTACCGTTATTACCCAAAGAAATCATGGAATGCACTCAGCAAAGCCAGCGAAAGGATCTATCGACGTGGAAGTTTCGCTTTAGGCAATTTAAGGCAATGATATCAGACGATTTCGCGTTTTATAGCCGATTATCATTTTTAAAAAAGGAATTGTATCGTCTTTGGGTCTGCAGACGAAAAGGAGCCTTTCAACTAAATGCCGATTTTTTTAGAGGCTCAAAAGACCCACGAGAGTCGAACGCCTATGGTGAAACTCCCTTAAGGGTAATGGATATTATAGCTCGTATTACAGGGCTTCATTCTGGTGATGTATTTTATGATTTGGGCTCATCTACCGGCAGGACTTCCTTTTTTTTAAACGAATTTTACGGCTGTAACGTTATTGGAATAGAGCTGAACTCGGAACTTTTCAACAATGCTAAAAAAGTTTTAAACAAATTTCCAAATCCCCGTGTAACGTTTCGCGAGGCAAACTATTTTGAAATTGATTATTCAGAGGCAACCGTTGTTTATCTCTTCAGCACCTGTGTTACAGACATAGGCATGCTTGATTTTGCAAAGGCTCTTGCTACGGCTCGAAAGGGAACTAAAATTATTACTGTATCCAAATCACTGATGAACCTTCAATGCAACCCGGATTCTGACGAAGCGAATGCTAAGATTTCTCAGTTTAAACTTTTAGCAGAAAAACTCCTTCCTTACATCTTTGGGTATATTACTGTATATTTTCATGAAAAAATATAATCCATTTAAAATATTGATTGTAAATGGAAACCCTCAAAGAAACGATTCAACGCATCAAAGGCTATTATTATTGGGGAAAAGCAACGGTTTACATACATGAAAAACTATAAGCTGTCCTGAAATAAGTGGGCAATTTTTTCGGCATTTTTTACCGCGTCAAAATTCTCCTCCACCCACATGCGTGCTGCCTTAGCAATTTTTTGATAGGTTTGCTGGTCTTGCGCAAGCGTTTCTAGAGCACTTACCCAAGCGTCATCATTATCATAATCATTTACAAGAAACCCATTTTCGCCGGTACGGATCACTTCCGGCAAAGCGGAAACGGTAGAAGCCACTACAGGAACTCCCTTAGCCATGGCTTCACCGACAACATTAGGAAAACCATCACGATCACCCGATTTTGCCACAACACCGGTAAACAAAAAGACATCCGCCCAATCCAGCATACTTTCCGTTTTACTGTAACTGAGCCAACCCGGCATCTCAACCGACTGTGCTAAGCCTAGCGTGCGAATCTGGCTAACAAGCTCATCTCGCAAAGGGCCCTCGCCAATAATTTTAGCCTGAAAGGGAAGGCCCTTTTCTTTTAACGCTTTATAAATGAGCAATTGCCGAGCATAGCCCTTTTTCTCAACCAAGCGACCTACGGAGATAATTCGCAGCGGCGCATGGGCACCCTCTTCTACGGATTTAATCGACGGCATCGGCATCAAACCGCGTCGGATCATTTTAATTTTATCCGCAGCTATCCCTTTGGACACCATTTCCGTTTTAGCGACTAGCGTTGATGTATGCACAAAAGATGCCTCCTTTGCTTTTTCCGCAAGAAAGGCATCTCCACTGTATTCAAAAACATCATACGCATGTGCTCCCATCGAAAACGGTATATCCGTAAAACATTTGATAACCCAAGCGGCCATTGCGGGCATAGACGCCCATGCGGCATGAATATTCGTGTAGCCTTTCCGCTTGAAACAATGAGCGTACAGCAGTCCAAAAGCCGCGCCCAGAAGATTTTCACCAAAGTTCTCCCAGCCATGGCGTTTCTTAAAAAATAAGCGCTTAACAAATGCCCAAACGACAGCTGGCTTCTTAACACTCCAATAAGCCAGCAGAAAAGGAACGAACACCAACCAATATTTAGGAAACAAGCGAACGGGTTGTTCCTCAAAAGAACGCTCTCCGCCCCACAAGGAATAGATATCAAAATCAATTCCCAGCTCACGCATGCCCCGCACCTCTCGTTGAAGAAAGGTCTCCGAAGATTTAGGAAAAGTTGTGAAAATATACGCGACTTTTAGCTTCATTGGCGGCTTCGTTTGCAAAACTCATTAACTTCCCAAAAAAGGCTTCAGGAGTGGGCTCGGCTTCCTTTAAGTCTCTAAAATTTTTCAACAACGCCTGGTAATCACTTCCCTTATCCTTCCAGGCTTCTATCAAGCGATCAAACTGCTTTATCGATGAAAAGATACGCGTTGCGTTATTCTTTTTGAAAAATTTAACGGTCACTTTCTCTTGGGGCATCATGCCGTTTAAGCGATTAAAAATAATCGGCGTGCCCAGAAAAAGGCATTTAGCAGCGGTGTTCCCCCCGCCTTTAGCAATCACAATATCGCTCGCTTGTATTAATTGACGCACCCTGGAGGAATGACCTTCTAAAAATAGTTCAAAATCGGAATGCTCTTGTTTCCATTTAGAAACTCGCTGGAAAGTGCTTTGGCTGCGACCACACACAACAACCGCTTGCACGGATTTCTTATACTTATAGAGAACATTTAATAAAGGAAGGTGGTTATTCGCGCCGTTGCCACCTGTTGTCAAAAAAACGGTAAATTTTTCTCGGTCTAACCCAAGTTCATTTTGCCGATAATCTTTCTTTCCATCCTCTTGCAATCGGTCTTCATGAACGCGAGGAGCAAATAAGCCTAAATATACACTGGAGCGTTCTTTAGGCGCGCCCAGTTTAAGGGCAAATTTTTGTGCCATGGCCGTTCTAGAGATATACCAGTCGGAAGATGAATTTACCCAGTTTATGCTAAAGCCGAATCCTCCGGAAAATTCCCCACAATAGGTGACACATTTCACATGATCTTTTCCAAGAATTTTTCGAGCTAACTCAAAATAGCCTAGATTTAAGAAATCGTGGACGCTGATAATCAAGTGCGGCTTGAAGTCGCGAATCAATCCCTCAAAATATTTTTTCCCAACTAATATATTCCATCGCGCTAACTGCCCTACTATTTCTATAATAAACCAATAAATATAGTGCACAAAAGGGGCGTAGCGTTGAATAAAATTGTAAAAATCTACGCCGAAGTTACCGGTTGAAGACGCGTTTTCTAAAAAGTGCTCCACTTTAACGTCCACGGCCTCACCATATAACTTCTGAAACCAATCACGCATTGCGTAAGCACGCGCATCATGCCCACTCCCGGTACTCGAAGTCAGGATCAAGACACGTCTTGCTATTGGCTTGCTGTCCACGATCCCATTTAGCCGTTATATTGGCCAAAAATCAACCCAACATTCGCGCCGCCAAAGCCACTACTGTTAGCTAAAACATAGCGAGGCGCCTTATCTTGGGTTTCTGTTATCACGTTGTAAGGCTTTGCCCTTTCGTCTAATTCTTCAATATTAGCGGATCCGGGAATAAATTTTTCTTTAATCGCTAACAAACTGAAGGCAGACTCCATGATACTCGCCAAGGATAGGCCATGTCCCGTCAATGCCTTAGTGCTACTAATAGCGGGTTGGTACTTTGCGTGAGGGAATATACCTTCAATTGCTTGCAATTCGGCTATATCACCAGGGAAAGTTCCTGTAGCGTGGGCATTAATGTAGTCTATATCTTTAGGATCTACTCCGGAATACTTGAGTGCGTTGCTCATAGCATCATGCAGACCCTTTCCTTCAGGGTCCGGTTTAGCCGGGTGATAACCATCTGTGCCTTGGCCCCAGCCCATCATTTCGGCGTAAACATTGGCTCCTCTTGCCTTCGCAAGGCTCTCTTCTTCTAAAATGGCAACAACTGCGCCTCCGGTACCCACAAAACCGTCTCTATTCTTATCAAAAGGACGTGATGCTTTATCCGGATTGGTTGAGGTGCTCAATACCCGCATAGACGCAAAAGGTAAAATATTAACGAGGGTACAATCTTCTCCCCCTACAACAATCATCCGATCTTGAAAACCTTGCTTAATTTGGTCGTATGCATGTCCTAATGCGTGGCCGGAAGAAGCACAAGCGGATGCAAATCCGACGGACGAGCCGCGTATATGGTAACTTGCTGTTAAATTAAAGTTTAATGTGCCTACGATTCCTCCAATCATACTTGTTGGCGAACAACGCATCACACCTTTCTCAAACATTTTCCCGAGATGATTCCACATAACGTACGTGGAGCCAGAAGATGCCGTATATAAGCCAGTACGGGGGTTAGAAATCTCCTCTTCAGTCAAACCGGCTTCTTTGAGCGCTTGGTTCATCGCATAATAAGAATAAAATACGTGAGGAGATAAACCACGCATCACGCTAAGAGGCAGTTTTAAATCGGGTGGGCCCGTCCAATCCTCCGGCTGAATCGAGCTTGTATTAAAACCCTTAATGGTTGCAGCCAATTTTACCGGTATATTATCTTTTTGAAATTCGGGAAACAGCTCTATGCCATGTCTTAATTCACGTAAATTCTTAAGTACGGTACCTTTATCATTACCAATACTGGTTACAAACCCTAATCCTGTTACAACAACCCGCCTCATGTTACTTCAAAAAATCAAATGCTAATGTCAACCCCTCAACAGAGAGCACCTTCTCTCCATCCTTCCTAATATAACCATCAAAACGCATTAAAGGAGGACGTACTCGTTTCAATTGTATTCTCATCTCTAATAAATCCCCTGGGCGACATACATTATGGCAGCTCAAGCGATCTGATGAGGTAAACATGACTCGTTTATTATCCACCGGCATCGTTAATTCCGGTTGTTTTGTCGTCAATAAAAAGAGAACCGCAAGTTGCCCCAACGCTTCCATCATAATAGAAGCAGGGAATATCGGTTCCTCCTTAAAATGACCTTTTAAAAAATCTTCGCTTCCGGTAACTTGATAAAGCCCCGAAGCAGTCTTTTCCTCTAACGTAGCGCTATCTAAGAATAAAAATGGCTCCTGATGGGGCAAAATAGATCGAATACGCGCTCTGTCCATTTCCATAAAGCACTTTACGCTGACCCCTTAATTTTCTGGCTAATATAATCCTTCACATCTTTAACGGATTGCAGGCCACGAAGTTCTTCATCAGGAATGGATAATTTCAAAGTCTCTTCGATTGTCATCACAATTTCGACCATTATCAGAGAATCTACCCCTAGGTCATCAATCATGCGAAGATCGTCGCAATCTTCTACTTGCAGCTTGGATCGCATTTCCGGCTCTAAAAATCGCTCAATGATGCCTAGAACTATCTTAGGCGCCTCCTTAGGGTCTCGTGTCCGGCGATAATGCACAGCAGCTTCTATAATCTCGGGTCTGCAACGTTTGAGAGATTCCCTTAAATCAGCCTCAGCTTCAGGCGTAAAAGTGTTATCAGAAATAGAACTCATAAACTGATATAAATATCAGATTTTCACGATTTGTAAATAATAAAAATCCGTAGAAATAGAACTCCCCCATCGCGCTTCTGTTAAACCAATAGGCACAGGGCATATTTCCTTTACTATCTTTATTAATTTTATTGAAATCCAGTCTCAATAAACCATAATAACTCCAAGATCATTCTATATATATCAATATGGCTATCCTAAAAACAATAACCGAGTTAAACCCTGGAGACAAAGGAACGATTGAAGCGATCGACCCGGCCTGCAGTTTAATGACTCGCCTTCAAGAATTAGGTCTACTCCCTGGCACCCCCTTTGAATTCATCCGCCGCGCCCCTTGGGGGGATCCCTTGGAAATCAAGGTACGGGGATCCCATTTATGCCTGCGTAAAGACGAGGCTTCTTTCATCTCAGTAAGCATTTAGCACCTGCTTCTTTATCCATGTTTCCCGCATTTTTAGAAAACAAGCAGATCGGCAAAAAGCAACAAAACAGTCAGCTGCCGCCTAAGAAAAATCCTGTCTACGCACTTGTAGGGAACCCGAATTCGGGAAAAACAACGATTTTCAATCAACTCACAGGGTTGAGGCAAAAGGTTGCCAATTACTCAGGGGTCACCGTTGAGAAAAAAACAGGTATCTGTTTCTCTCAGCATGGCCAGCCCATGGAGATTATAGACCTCCCGGGCGCCCATAGCCTAATGGCAAACTCACCTGATGAAGCGATTCTTAAGAATGTGCTCTTGGGAAGGCGGCCTAATACACCAAAACCAGATCGCGTGATATGTGTTGTTGATGCCTCTCACTTAGAGCGCCATTTATACCTCGCTAGCCAAGTAGCAGAACTTGGGCTACCGATGATCCTGGTTGTAAATATGATGGATGTGGCGCAACGCCAGGGTAAAGAAATTAATATCGCCCATCTAGAAAAGGCCTTTGGCATACCGGTCATCCCCACGGAAGCGCATAAGAATAATGGCATTATTGCGCTAAAGGTGGCCATGAGCCGCAGTAAAATCCCTCAGCCCAACTGGAACATTGATCTTCCTAAACCAATAGCGGAAGCGGTTCTGAGCATCCAGTCGACATTGGTAGAAAAAGTCGGCCAAGATATTCGCCTAGCCAGGGGCCAAGCGCTCATGATGTTGACAGAAGACCCTAACATCAAAGACGAATCCATCGAAACCTACCACATCGTCAAGGGCTGCCAGGAACACTTAAACCGCGCCCTACCGAACTGGAGCACGCTGATTATAGAATCGAGATACAAGGCCATTAATGCACTTCTCCCGCACGCGGTTAAAAAGCAAGATCGCCCGATACGCCTCTTTTCTGAACGAATTGATAATTTTATCCTTCACCCGGCTTGGGGCTGGTTGGTCTTTGCGGTCGTCATGTCGAGCATCTTTTGGAGCATTTTCAGCATCGCAGAATACCCAAAGGCGCTGATAGAAACCTTTTTCCAATACCTATCTGCTACCGCCAATAACATACTCCCGGACGGACCGATTAAAGGGCTGATTGCAGACGGAATTATTGTGGGCGTGGGGAACATCGTGGTCTTCCTGCCCCAAATCATGATCCTTTTCTTTTTTATAGGGTTATTAGAGTCTAGCGGTTACTTGCCACGAGCGGCTTTTCTGTTAGACAAGGTCATGCGGCGGGTCGGATTGCAGGGCAAGTCCTTCATCCCGTTGCTCAGTTCATTTGCCTGTGCCATACCGGGAATCATGGCAACGAGAACCATCGCCTCCACTCAAGAACGCCTGGCAACAATACTGGTTGCTCCGTGGATGAGTTGTTCCGCTCGCTTGCCGGTTTATTTACTCATGATCGGCACGCTTTTCCCCAACAAGGAAGCCTCCGCGGGCATGAAGGCTTTGATTCTCTTTCTTTTCTATATGCTGGGCATCGCGGCTGCGTTTGTTTTTGCCTGGATTTTCAGAAAAACGCTCCTTAAGGGAAAATCCGGCACTTCCTTTATAGAACTGCCACCCTATCGTCTCCCCTCGATTAAGAACACTTTTATCGATATGCTAGACCGCGGCTTTGTTTTTCTTAAAAATGCCGGCACGGTCATCCTCCCCCTTTCTATTCTGCTTTGGTTTTTGGTATCTTACCCGAATGCCCATTTTCAGGAACAAGATACGACACCCATACAACTTGCCCAAAGCTATGCAGGCAAAATAGGCAAGGCGATCGAGCCTGTCATACAGCCGCTTGGCTTTGATTGGAAAATCGGCGTAGGCTTGGTGGCCTCTTTTGCTGCCCGCGAGGTATTTGTCAGCACCATGGCCATCCTGTATAACGCCGAAAATGTACAAGAAGACCACCTGCCTGAAGTTTTGCAAAAGCAAAAAAATGCCACCGGCATGCCCATCTATACACCATTGACCTCCATGAGTGTTATGATTTTCTTTGTATTCGCCATGCAGTGCATGAGCACCCTTGGAATCGTAAGAAGAGAAACGAATAGCTGGAAATGGCCTGCGTTCCAATTCTTCTTTATGACCGGCTTTGCCTACCTGGCATCTTTAATCGTATACCAAGGAGGCCTCTGGATTAACCAGCTGTAGTTGTTATGATAGATCAGTATTTCCAACATGTCATCGTGATCTCGCTTGTCGGGCTGGCGCTTTTCACCCTTATACAAAGAAGGCGAAAGAAAAAGATTGGTTGCCTGATGAAAACAAACGCCTGCAAATGCAAGCCGCCTATTTTGAAAGATAAGGCATAAGGAAACCAGGCTTATTTCCCGTTATCGTTTGCGGAAGCTTCCCAAAAGACGACATGCTCTGGCTTTACTATATGGGACAGATGATCAAGGGCGGGTTTCACTTTATCCTCGTGATCAAAAAACTCGATTGCGATCGGCAAATCTAGCGACAAATCAATCCAGGAGGAGGTATGTTCCCCCATCTCTCCGTAGCCTTGTATGGCTCGAAAAACAGATATCCCTCGCACTTTAACATCATCCTTCAGGTATTTAATAACCGTTTTGACGGCTTCTTCTGCCTCTGTTAAATAAATGCGTACCATGATAACTTTTACTTTCTTCATATTTGCCGTCCTAAAATAACGCCTGCCCAAGCTGCGGCTACGCACAAAACAACACTTAATACAATATTAAGCATTGCCCCTAAATAGCTACCAGACTCGATCAAGCCGATTGTTTCAATTGAAAACGAGGAAAAAGTAGTATAGCCGCCTAAAAAACCGATTAACAGCAATGGCCGGAAAATTTGATGCATTCCACTAAACCGATCAAAAATAACAACAAACAAAAAGCCCATAATTAACGAGCCGCTCACGTTAACGACAAGCGTACCAATCGGAAATTGTTTTCCAAAAATCCAATGAGAAAAATTTGATATCCAGTAACGAGCAACCCCGCCCAGGCCACAGCCTATAAATATAAGCAAACTGACGCTCGAAAATATATCGTTCAAACTGCGCATATTGTAATAATGCTTCAAGGGGATAAAAACTCCCTTTATTGATATCCCCAGGCTTCTTCTAAGTCAATGCATTACCGATTACAACTGGCCAGGCCTACATTCGCGTCTTCATTTTCATGATACGCTCGTATGCTTCATCAATGCGTGATTTAGGAATATCCCCTTTCTCCACGAGATTGTAAACAAGGGCAATCGCTTCGGCGGTTTGGTCTTTACCGTGATGGTTTGCCAAGATAAACACGTCTACACCCGCATTGATACCGTTTTTCAAAGCTGTCCTAAAATCATACAAATCCGCAATGGCGCCCATAGTCATGTCATCTGAAATGACAGCGCCTTGAAATCCGATATCATCTCGCAATATACCCCCAATCATTTTTTTAGAAAGGGTCGCTGGCACAACAGATGGCTCGCCTGCCATTGTGAGGATGGTTGTATTATCTAAATTCCGGTTAACCACGTGCCCGACCATTACCAAATCGGAGTAACCAGAGCCCACTAGCTGGCGATAGGGCTCGAGTTCCTCCGCCTGCCAAGTATAAGTTACATCTGTTAACCCATTATGAGAATCTGTAGTTGCGCTACCATGACCAGGGAAATGCTTCAAACTCGTCAATATACGTTTCTCTTGAAATGCTTTTATAAACGCCTTGGCCTGGCTAGCAACAACGTTTGGATCTTTAGAAAAACTTCTTCCTAAGCCACCAATTGCAGGAGAAACAGGGTTTACGTCCAAATCCACAACGGGAGCGAAGTTCATATTAAAGCCATACTCTTCAAGCAAGGCCGCTAATTCTTGAGCATATTCGTAGGTAAACTGCGGGTCATTCAGCTCGCCAAGTGCCTTGGCCATAATTACGCGGTGCTTAAACCCTTGGCGTGGGGATAAGCGATCCACCCAACCGCCTTCCACATCAATGGCCAGCAAGAGCGTTGGGTTATGTTCTTTGGCATACGCTTTTATATCTGTCGTTAATTGCTTCAGTTGTCCGGGGTCATTAATATTACGACCCTCTAGGGCAAAGAAGATTAATCCCCCTACTTTTTGCTCTTTAATGGCTTTAGCTACGAGGCTGCCCTCAGAGAACGATCCGCCATCAAAGCCTACAATAAACATCTGGGCGATCTTTTCAGACAGCTCATCCGCGTTTAGCATTCCACAAAAAAGAGCAATCGACAACAGGGCTGCAATAAATTTCATGCTAATACCCTGCCACAGGCTAAAAGGGAATCCAAGCAGATTCGAAGGAGCTGGGCCCCCAAAATTCAATTGACTCATCCCACCAAATATAAGACATTTACCTTTCTTTAAACGGCTTGCTCCCGTAGTTCAATGGATAGAACGTTGGCCTCCGAAGCTGAAAATCTGGGTTCGAGTCCCGGCGGGAGCACCATTAGCCGAATAGCCAACAGAACCCCACGGCGTAAACAAAGCCTAAGAGCAACCCCGCCGCCACCTCCAGTGGCTTGTGCCCAATAGATTCTCTTAACGGCTTGTCCTCTCCCCCCAGTTTCCCAAAAGTCAGTTTATTCAGCACACTGGCCTGTTTACCTATATTCTTACGTAAACTCAACGCATCCATCACAACAATAAACAGCATCGTAGCTGCGATGCCCGCCATCGGCGTATTAAAGCCATCTTTTAGCCCTATGTAGAAAAAGATCGATCCGACAATTGCGCTATGGTTACTGGGCATCCCCCCATAGCCAATATATTTCCAAGCGAGCTCCTTGTATTTAATGGTATTAATCGAAAATTTTACTATGCCTGTCAAAAACCAGGCCACTAAGGGGATTAACCAATAATACATAATCGCTTTCTCCTAATATAACGTTGTTGATAAATTAAACCACTCGATCACAAAATAAGACACTAACCACAGGGCAATCGCCACCTGCATTTTCCAATCTTTCATTAAGATCACTTCCGGCTCCTCTCCTTTTTCTAACACCATTACCAGTCGCTTGTAATGGGCAATCGCAAAAAATACAATAGGTATTGTGATGATCAACAGGCTACTTTTATCCGATTCTATCGTAAACAGGGCATAGGATATAATGGCCATGTTAGCCGTTCCATTTAACAGAGATCTTAAGAAGGGCATGGAATAATAATCCAACACAGGCCGTTGATCGAATTTCTTTGTATTGCACAGCTCTGAATACCGTTTTGCGAATACCAAAAACAGCGCCAGGAAGAAAGTACACACTAATATCCAAGCTGTCGGGAATTGGCCGATAACGTATATACCGGCTAACAAACGAAAGATAAAACCAAAGGCAATAGACATGCAGTCTACAATCGCCCAGTGTTTTAGCCAAAAAGTGTATAGAATATTATTGAGCGCATACAAAAGCACAGCCCAAAACACAACCGATCCCAAATAACACGCTCCCCATATAGAGAGCCCAAACAAAACAATGCCTAATCCTAATGCGTTAGGGACAGGAACCGCCCCTCGCGCAATCGGCCTAAATTGCTTTTTAGGGTGCGCTCTATCTTTTTCACGGTCAATAATATCGTTTAACACATAGAGCGATGACGATAGCCCGCAGAACACAATGAACAAGAAGGTGCTCAACACCCAAGCGTTTAGATTCTCTAGACCTCTAATACCAAAGAACAAACCGGCATAGCAAAATAAATTCTTGCTCCACTGCTGTGGCCTGAGGAGGATTATGTAATCTTTTATCATGCTTCGTTAAGATATTTTCTTTAATAGCCCCAAAATTTTCTGCTTAACCACGCTTCTATGCGGGCTCTTGCCTGTCGTCTCAAACACTTCTTGGGGGTGTTCTAAAAACCAGTCATAGCTTTCTCGCAACATCCGCTCATTGGAATAGGCTGGCTTCCAACCCATGTACAACAAGGGTTTTACGTCAAAATAAAAGGGCTTATGATAGGTTAGGTAATGCCAGGGTGCTAATGGAGACATATTAATCACATCAAGCAGCTTAAGCGCCCCCATAGCCAGGCAAGTTGGAATGCTCACGATGGTGGAAGTGGATTTCGCGTACTGGATCAAGTTTGCCAGATCTCCTCGCAGTGAGCCGTATTCTGCCGCCCCCACGTTATAAATCCCTGGTTGTTCTTTGGATAGCGCCAACATGTAAAAATCCATTAAATCATGCGCGTGCACAAATTGGAAACCGCCTGTTCCCGGGCCTATGATATAGATTTTTCTATTATCGCGTATCCAATCAAACAGGATCTCGAAAATGCCCAGTCTGCCTTCCCCTAAAATGGTGCGCGGGCGAATTACGATTAAGGGCAGGTTATTTTTCTCACAAATTTCTCGCACGGCAAGCTCTCCGGCCAATTTGCCTTTGCCGTAAATTTCCACGGGGCGGTAAGGGGTGTCATTCGTCACGGGGCAAACGTTGGGGGCACCAAAAATCGCACTGGAACTCGTATGTATGAAGGCCTTTACCTTACTTTCCACAGCAACCTCGGCGGCTATACGTGTTCCGTTAACATTTACATCCCAAAATTTGTCTCCAGATTTGGTCAAGGGAACGAGGGCCACGGTGTGGTGAACGATGTCTATCCCCTCCATCGCTTTTTTTACGCCCGCTCTATTTCTTATATCGCATTCAATGTACTCGATTTCAGCAGGTCGATCTTTGTCTTCCCAGACATCCAAGACGCGTACCTGCTCGCCCTTTTCAAGCAAACGCTTAGCAATCAAATTACCTAAAAAACCGGAACCGCCTGTTACCAAATGTCGCATTATATTACTGGAAGGTAGAAGCAAATTGCCCGCTATCTTGCATCCATTTCAAGCTACGGCGCATCCCTTCTTTCAAATCAACCTTAGGTGCGTAGCCGAGTTCCTTTTTGGCTTTTTCGACAGAGCAGGCTATATTTTTGTTCATTTCTGATAACACATGTATCTTTTGATGGTAAAGGCCAACTGTTTGCAGTAACCGATCAACCATCAGCGCCACTTCGCTGGCTACCCCAGGCAATCGCATGCGTTTGTGCGCGCAGGTCTGCCCAAACTCTTTCTCCAAAAGGTTTTCAACGGTATCGACAATCTCGTTCATCGTATAAGGTCGCTCATCTGCGATCCAATAAATCTGACCGTTCGCTTTTTCACTCAAAGCAGCCAAGATAAGGCCTTGGCAGAGGTTTTCAATATAAGACATCGAGCGTAGGTTGTCGCCTGATCCCACAATGGGTGCCTTACCATCGCATATCATTTTAAAAAACAAGGACTGCCTTTGAGGTTGATAGGGGCCATAAAACCAGGTTCCTCTTACAATAACCGTCTCTAGCTTTCCTGCTTTCTGAACCCCAATGATGTACTCTTCCATCTCCCGCTTTGCGCGACCGTAATGCATATACGGACGATACGGTGCGTTTTCATCAAATAAACACGTTTTATTCGAATTGCAGCCTACAGGGGAATTAGATGACATTGTCACCACGCGTTTCAATTTACACTTTTCCGCCGCCTTGTGGATATTTTTTGTGCATTCCACGTTCACGGTATAGAGATCTTGTATGCGCTTTGGGTGAATTAACCCCGCCAGATGGAATAAAATGCTCCCCTCTGCGCCAGAGCAAAAAAGCTCACAATCATCCTTATCCCTTAAGTCGCCATAAAAATACTCCACCTGAGGGAAATTTCTCCTTCAAGGCATCTACCTTTAAACCACGCTCAATAAAGGCACGTATCTTCAAATCTTTATTGAGCCCGCTTAAGGACTCCACTTCTGGGATTCCGTTAACGAGGGCATTCAGCAAACCATGCCCCAGCCAGCCAGACGCTCCCGTCACTAACACTAAATTATTGGGGAAATTCATTTAAAGATGTAATTTTTTATATTGGGGATAACAAATTCAAAGCGCCAATCTAGCTTTCTCCCGCTCTAAAGGCAACTTTTTTCATCCTACACATTAGCTCTTCGAGCACAACGAGACCAGAGCTGAGAGTTGTCCGCCAAAGATTCAACAACGTAATCGCTCCCCAAATAGCGATAAAACGTTTCTACAAGTAATCAACGCTGCTGGCATCAATAAGCGCTTCTGTATCCTCGTCTGAGAGCATTTTCTCTACATCCAGTAAAATTGTTTCATGATTCTCCTCTTTGGCAATTCCCACCACATAGTGGCTATGCTGGTGCTCCATCGGTAAATCCAAATGTTCGATATCTTCTTTGTTGATATGCGAAACAATACTCACAGCATCCACTAATAACCCGGCCAACACCAGGTTGTCTTCGCTCATTTTCTCTACTACTATAATGGTAGATTCGGCTGGAGAGCGCTCTGGCTTATGCATGCGAGCCCGTAGATCATAGACAGGAATCACTTTCCCCCTTAAGTTAATAATACCCTTTATATAATCACGCGTCTCGGGTATTTGGGTAATAGTCTGCCGTCCAATGATTTCCTTTACCTTTAAAATACTGATCCCATAACTCACTTGATCAACACGGAAAATGAGGTACTTGTTTCCCGCTGATCTTTTTTCAGAAAGCACGGAAGGCTCTGTAGTAACATGGGTTCTGCGCATACATTCAAAGGGGGTTAACGAATTCTATTCAAATAGTAAACAACAACTTACACTGATGCAACCCCATACCATTCAGATGCTTCACCAAAGAGCTCAGCAAGGTTCACACTATTATGTACTGGTATTTTCAATCGCTGACTTGTAAAATAAAAACCAATAACCCCTTGTAAATAAATGAATTCCGAAAAGTTGACTTTTGGCGTAATAGGCCTAGGCAATATCGGTGGCTTTTATGGAGCTAAACTTCAAAACGCTGGCTATTCAGTCACCTTTTTTGAAGAATACCACTACAAAGCCATTGAAAAAGAAAAGGTCCTTTCTGTAAAATCTCCTCAGGGTGATTTTCAAGTAGAACCGATTCATCTAACGAATGACTTAGCACAAATGCCTAAATGTGATTATGTTTTATTGACACTCAAAAGCCCTCAATTGGACAATAGTAGCATTTTATCCCAACTGCCTTCTTTTCTAAAACCAAATGGTGCTGTTCTCGTTATGCAAAACGGTTTTGGCACTGAAGAGAAAATTGAAAAATACATTAAACCAAGCCAAATCATCACCGCAGTCCCCTTTATAATCGTTCAGAGAACTTCCCCAAACCGCATCATGCACCTAGACTACGGGCTCATTTCCCTTGCCGACTATACCGTAAGCAACGAACCTGCAGGTATTAGCCCTCGACTGGAAAAACTCGAATCTATCCTTAAAAGCGCTGACATTGAATGCTCACTCGAGGAGGACTACCAAACCGTCCGTTGGCAAAAACTGCTATGGTACATCCCCTTTAACGCCCTTGCAGTTGTCCTCAACGCCAATTCCAAACAACTACTGACCAACGCAAATAGCTGTACCATGATTAACGAATTGATGCTGGAAATCGTTGCCGCGGCAAAATCCCAAGGCAGAGATATCTCCGAAGAGCTCGTTAACCAATGGATGCGTAGCACGCAACATATGGAGCCCTATCCTACCAGTATGAAAACAGATTTTGACTTAAAGCGCCCACTGGAAATTGAATCCTTAATAAAAGAACCCATCAGGCGTGCCAAAAGTCAAGGAGTCACTCTCCCCAAGATGGAATTTCTGTACAGCCAGCTTAAGTTCATAGAAGAACATTCTCTGGCCTTTGGGCAACTGGTTTAACGCAAACAGGCTATACTGTATCCCTTTAGTATCTCTTTCATGCGCAAGTTGATATCAAAAGATGAATTATGCTACTTTAAACTCGTCAATAACTTGTTTTTGTGAAAAATAGTTTAGATTAAGTCAGCGCCATGACCAAAAGACTATCTATACCAATCTACTTAGTAACGATATTTTTCTTCGCTATTTTCTTCCTTTGGCCAATATGTCAAGTGCTCACCGGTGCGTTCTACGACATCGATGGGAAATTCACATTCGCCTTCATACAGGAAGTCTTTAAAAATGAAGTTTACGTGGAGGGGCTTCGCAACGCTTTAGGCATCGCATTTTTCTCCACCCTCTTCGCCTTACTGATAGCGCTCCCATTAGCCCGTTTAGCGGATAAATACGACTTCCCCGGCAAACGCTTTTTCATGGCACTTGTTTTGCTGCCTATCATGCTCCCGCCTTTCGTGGGCGCAATTGGCATCAGACAGCTACTAAGCCCCTACGGCTCTGTTAATGTCATCCTACAAAAGATAGGACTCCTGGCCCCCCATGAGTACATCAACTGGCTGGGCGAAGGTCAATTCTGGGGCATCATCATCGTAAACGCCCTTAGTCTTTATCCCATCCTTTATTTAAATGCAGTTGCCTCCCTGGCTAATGTTGACCCCGCGTTGGAAGAAGCTGCCCAAAATCTTGGCTGCCATCGTTTTCGCAAATTCTTTAAAATCACCCTCCCGTTAATTCGCCCGGGTCTCTTTGCGGGATGCACCATTGTCTTCATCTGGTCGTTCACCGAACTGGGTGTTCCGCTTATATTTGACTACAGTCGCGTCACATCTGTACAAATTTTTCACGGCCTTAAAAACCTAGGCAACGACCCTTTCCCTTACGCCCTTGTTGTCGTCTTATTCATGCTTTCCCTTATGGTATACGCTATGGGCAAAGGTCTATTCGGCCGAAATCCATTCACGATGATGGCCAAAGCCAATCAGGCGAAATCCACACAATTTCTTGGCCCTTGGGGAAAACTGTGGTGCTTCTTAGCATTTAGCACAGTCATCTTTTTTGCGCTCCTGCCGCATATTTCTGTGATCTTGATTTCGTTTTCATCAGACTGGTATCAATCCATCCTCCCCTCTAGCTGGACGCTCGGTAATTATGAAATTGCCCTGGGCAGCCACTACACGCTGCCTTCCATCAAGAACAGTTTATTCTACTCGGGTTGCGCAACATTACTAAACGTTTTTCTGGGCATCGGTATCGCCTTCGTAATCGTAAGATCAAAGCTCCCGGGCCGCAATATACTTGATGCCGTAGCAATGCTCCCGCTCACAGTACCGGGTATCGTCATGGCATTCGGCTATCTTGCCATGAGCCAAGAGGGTAACTTTTTCTCTTTCCTTAATCCGGTTGAAAACCCTACCGCACTCCTGATTATAGCTTACGCTGTCCGCAAACTTCCGTTCATGGTGCGCTCTGCCATATCCGGTCTTCAGCAAATCAGTAGCACGTACGAGGAAGCCGCCCAAAACCTCGGTTGCTCCCCTTTAAAATCGAGCGTCAAGATTACCATCCCACTTATCCTTGCCAACCTCATGGCCGGTGGCTTGTTGGTCTTCTCCCAAACAATGCTCGAAGTATCCGACTCTCTTATTCTGGCTCAAAAGCAGCAATTTTACCCGATCACAAAAGCCATTTACGTGCTCATGAATTTGCTCGGCGATGGGCCTTTCATTGCTTGCGCATTAGGCGTGTGGGCAATGGCTTTTCTTGCCGTCACTATCGTGGGCGCTTCCTTACTCTTAGGGAAGAACCTCGGCTCCATCTTCAAGGTTTAACAACAGTAACTACGCTTCAACGCGAGCCATAGCAGCAACGGTCACCCGCTGGGCAACAATTTCAGCTCGGATATTCCCAGGCGCAAATCGATAGGCTTTCAGAGCCACTTTTTGCGCATTTTCCACATGGCCACTTGCAAGCCACGCCTCTGCTAAATCCAACAAACCTTCCACATGAGATGGCTCTTGATCGCACACGGTCTCATAAAGATGTAATGCCGTTGTCTTCAAGCCAAGCATCTGGGCAAGCTTGCCTAAACGTCTGGTGTAATAAAGATTTTCAGGAAAAGCATCTCTCAAGCGCTCCAGTACAGCTAACGCCTTATAGGGCTTCTTTTTCCAAAAAAGCAGAAACCAGCCCCAATGCGTTACACCAACCAGTTTATCCCGCCATCGACGGGTAACTCCTTTTTGCGATAATTGTTTTTCGCGAGCTTCTTCTAGCAACACACGCAAAGCTAAGCACCCGGGCTCTTTGGATAATAAGAAGTGGAGCGTCTCTATCGCGTAATCATAATCTTTCGTTAAAAGGGCTTTCTTCGCACGAGCGGCGAAATCCTGCAACAGTGAATCAAGAGCTTCTATTTCAACCTCTTCTACCATGGTACCTACAAATTAAAATCCGATTGAATCGCATCTAACAACGATTGCATTGCTTGATTAACGCTTTGTTCATCTTGCCCTTCCACAAGTAACCTTAGCTTGGGCTCTGTTCCCGAATAGCGGATGAGAAGTCGACCTTCTTGGCCAAAGAAGTTTTCCCATTTAGCACGAGCTTGATTGAGCGCCTCTAGCGTCTCCAAGGGCTTTTTTTCCGCAACAACAACGGCTGCTGCTTTATGCGGGAAAAGGGGTATTTCACACGCTAACTGACTCACGCTTTTACGCTTGTCTCGCATAATACTCATAAACATCAATGCCGCAAATAGACTATCCCCGCTCATGCAATGGCCAAAAAAGATCAAGTGCCCAGAGCTCTCTCCGCCAAAATCGGCTTTCAGTTCAAGCATCTTGTAAGCAACATTTCTATCCCCCACATCTACACGGGCGACCCTTCCTCCTGCTTTTCTAATCGCTTTATCTAGGCCTAAATTACTTTGTACCGTTGTCACAAGCGTTTTGCTCCCCGGGCTTTCCATATCGATCAAATACTTGGAAATCACACCCATGACAACTTCCCCGGGCACCACGTCCCCATGTTCATCGCATATTAATAGCCGATCCCCATCCCCATCATGCGCGATCCCGATATCCGCACTGTGCTCCATCACCGCCGATCGACAATGCTGGGGAAACTCACTTCCCACACAATCATTTATATTATTGCCATCTGGCTGATCTCCGATTGCTATAACCTCTGCGCCAAAGGAGCGCATCACCTCGGGGCTGATCCCTGCCATCGCTCCGTTCGCCGCATCTACAACAATTTTTAAGTTGTGAAAATAAGTACTAGAAAACAAGCTAAGAAAGGTCTTTGCGTATAAGTCTGCTCCATCCAATGATTGGATCTCGCCATCACCTGATATTACAGGCACTTCAATTGCCCCTAACCTCTCTTCAATTGCACGTTCTTCTTCGCGAGACAGCTTCATCCCGCTTTTATTAAAGAATTTTAATCCGTTATCACTCGCCGGATTATGCGATGCAGTGATCATGACCCCCATGTCCGCATCTAGCCCGTCTACCAATAAAGATACTCCCGGTGTCGGCAACACACCCAAACGAACGATCTCGACTCGATCTCCTGCTAACCCATAAATAAAGTGGTTCTCTATTTCTTGCCCTGAAGCTCGGGTGTCACGCCCTATAATGACTTTTACTTTCTCCCCCTCACTGCGTTCTTTTACAAAATGCTTAATCGCCACTCCAAGCTTTTTGACAAAAGCTTCCGTAAAGAAGGTTGATCCATATCGCCCTCTTATTCCATCTGTTCCAAAATAATCCAGATTCATAACGGTTTATGATTTGTGTAGAGGTGGCTTTTTGATCTGCAGAGGCAGTCTGGTTCCCCTAATATCAACACACAGATCTTGGCTAGCGGCATACGCTTTTTTAATCAATGCGCTTCCTATGGCTTTGCCGATCATGGGGGAAAAACTTCCGGAAAGCACGCGCCCAACAAGCTCATCTCCGGAAAACACTTCCGCTCCTTCCCGTGCTATGCGGCGATCATCTAAAATGTAAAAGACAACGGTCTGGGTTACCCCTGCGTTCAAATTTTGCGTTTCTAAGGCCATGCGGCCAATAAAATCATTTTTCTTACCCCATTTAATGACCCATTCTAAGCCCGCTTCAAGAGGGCCAACGGTCTCGCTGATCTCATGTCCGTAGAGAGGATAACCAGCTTCAAGCCTTAAACTATCCCGTGCGCCTAATCCTGCTAAAATCAACCCCAAGGATTTACCTTTTTCATAAATGAGTTCGGCAAGCATACCTCCTTCATCCCAGGGGCAATAGAGCTCAAAGCCGTCCTCTCCCGTATAACCGGTACGGCTCACCAATACTTCTATTCCATCTATTTCCACTTTCTCCACATGGAATCGTTTCAAGTGCTTCCATTCCTTACTCGTAACTGCTTCCAAAATTGCTTGTGCCTTCGGCCCCTGTAAGGCCAACAAGGCGTATTCCAGGGACACATCTTTTATAAGGCAATCGAAAGAAACACTCTGGTCAAGCATCCAAATAATGTCTTTCTGCGCATTGGAGGCATTTAAGCATACCATGTATTCTGCGATATTGAGGCACGTTACAATCACATCATCAATGACTTCCCCGTTTTCATTGCACATTAACGAGTATACTGCTTTTCCAGGCTTAAGGTTGCTGATAGCATTCGTCATAATATAGTCTAAAAACATCCCGGCCTGCGAACCTCGCACCAGGACTTCGCCCATATGGCTTACGTCAAATAACCCGGCTTGTTCACGCACTCCTTTATGTTCTTCAATAATAGAGGTATATTGTACCGGCATCTGCCAACCGGCAAAAGGAACAAATCTTGCCCCGTGTCGTTCATGAAATTCATGTAAGGGAGTTTTACTAAGGGTCTCAGTCATGTTTTATCTTGAAGATGGGATCGTTTAAGCCAATAATAAAGCATATAAATATGAATTACGGAAATCATTTTTTCCCATCAACATGCATTTTTTTGTAAAATAAAATGTTAAATCTTGTCATTGCCATCGTTTGCACTATTAGCATCTCTGCATTCTGTTCTCTCCTCGAAGCGATCACGCTGAGTGCGTCTGCCGCAGACATCGAAGACTTAAAACGAACGAATCCTGTTCGTGGAAAAAAAATGTACCATTATAAAAAGGACATAGAAGAGACCAGCTCTGCCATTCTTGCCCTTAACACCATTGCCAATACTTTAGGTGCTGTCCTCGTTGGGGGTCTAGCCACCCAGATCTTTGGTGACGATAGTTTACTATACTTCTCCATCGGTATGTCTTTAGGTATTTTGCTCTTTTCAGAAATTATCCCCAAGAACATAGGCGTCATTTACCGCCATGGCCTTCTGGATTTTGCTGTCCCGGCAATTCGCCTGGTGCGATTGGTTATGCTGCCGATTTCAAGGGCCTGTAAACTAGCGGTGCGTTTATTGGTGCCGGGCAAAAACATCATGCACACCTCCGACAAGGAAATCATTCTCTTAGCGGATAAAAGTACGCTTGAAGGAACGATGTCACCAACAGAGAGAGCTCTCATTACTAACGCTTTAGGCCTGGATAATCGTGTTATCAGCGAAATCATGACACCGCGTACCGTTGTCACCGCCCTAGAGGATTGCATGTCTCTAGAGGATGTCCTGCGTGAGTACCCCAATATCCCCTTTGCTCGCATGCCCGTTTATGAAGAGGACATCGATAATGCCATTGGCATCATCCGTCGTCGGGATATTCTAAAAGCTCACTCCGAAAAGAAGACGCAAGTTCAGGTAAAATCGCTCATGCATAAGGCTCTTTTTCTCCCGGAAACGGGCACCTTGGCTGCAGCGCTTAAGGAATTTCTAAAAGCACATCAGCAAATTGCCATTATTGTAGATGAATTTGGCTCTTTTGCGGGTGTCCTCACGATTGAAGACGTCATGGAAAACATCCTGGGTGAGGAAATCTTCGAGAAAGACGATGTGGCCGTCAATATGCGCGAATTCGCCCGTCATAAGAAAAAACTGGAAGATAAATCCGGCCAAAATTGATCGTCCGCCATCCTTGATCAATAGTAGGGAAAAATACCGCGAAAATTATTAGATTGATCCCGTTGTATATTTCGCATATATATGGTTCATTCATTAGGAAGAAATCTATTATAACCTATCAGAAAATACTAAACTCTATTCATCATGCCAGATTTTGAAGACAATACGGGTAAAGAGAAAAAGAAATCTCACCCAAGTCATTACTACGAACCAGGTACCGAAGCAAATTCTTCAGGCGAACACAATAAAGAACATAAACCGTCCCAACCGTCTTCGGCTCAAAAATCTAATTTACGTTCTCGTTGGAAGCCCGCCAAGCGGGCCTCTAACCAGCCGCATCAAGATGAGCGTCCTCCGGCAAAATCGGAAGACCTCCACATTCCACAAAAGAATTTCATTGAGGAAGTCAGTGAATTCCAAAAGGAACACCCGGAAGCAGTCACTAATCCTGAATCACTTTTCAATGAGGACGACTCATCAGAAGAAAAACCTGCTTACGTTCAGCGGGATCGCCCTTCCTATGATCGCAAACCTCGTCAACCACGAGAAGCACGCGAGCCAAGAGAACGGGAAGACTACCCAAGGCAAGCCCCTAGGGAACGCCAATCGCGGGAAAGAGACGAATATTCAAGGGATGACCAGCAACAGCCCGACCGCGAGCGTCGTTCTAACCGTAATCGCCAACCACGAGAAAGGGAGGAGCGTTCAGCGCAGTCTTCAAGGGATGATCAGCCTGGCCGCGAGCGCCAATCCAACCGTGAACGCCAACCTGGCAGAGAACATCACCACAAAAGGCAGCCGCAACGCCCAAGCAACTTTTTCCAATTTGTAAAAGCAACTTTCTTTAAGCTCATTGGGCGTAAGGAAAAGGAAGAAGAGAAGCAGTATCGCCCTTATGATCAACGTAGAAGGCGCCCTTATTCCTCTCGCAAACAAGGTGGCGGGCCTAGAAAGAATTATAACCGTCCGAATAATCGCGATCGTTCTGGCGACAGGCATAAACCAGATGGGCATAACCGTCCTCCACGTAAGCAACAAGGCCCTGACGCGAACTAATCAAGAAATCTTAAATATTTCATTTGCCGACCACCTTATTTTAATTTGTAATTCTTCCCATGGATGTTGTGCAAATTATTGGTGGAAATCCGTTGTGGGGTACGGTTAATGTTAGTGGCGCGAAAAATGCCTGTTTACCCATTTTTGCAGCCACACTGCTAACGGAAGAAACGTGTGTTATTGAAAATGTGCCTAACTTAAGCGATGTTCGCTTCATGGCTCAAATACTGGAGCATTTAGGAGCAGAGGTTGCGGAAACGGTACCGGGCACTTGGGAAATCACAGCAAAAAACATTACACATAAGGCTCCTTACAATTTGGTTCGCCAAATGCGTGCGTCTGTTTGCCTCATGGGGCCTTTACTTGGCAGACTACGCCAAGCTATCGTCTCTTTACCGGGCGGTTGCATCATCGGGCAACGGCCTATTGATCTCCACCTCAAGGGCTTTTCCAAATTGGGTACTTCTGTCAATATCAACAATGGCTACGTCTATCTCGATGGTATTGGCGGCATGAAGGGCTCTGATATCTTTTTAGGGGGTCGCCATGGCAGCACAGTAACAGGAACCGCAAACCTTATTATGGCCGCTGTTCTTACTCCGGGAACAACGCGTATCGATAGCGCCGCTTGTGAGCCGGAAATCGAAGATCTTTGCCAAATGCTACTCTTGATGGGGGCAAAAATTGAGGGCCTAGGCACGCATTACCTCACGATTCATGGGGTAGAAAAACTAAATGGCTGCCGTTACAGCGTCTGTGGGGATCGTATTGAAGCGGGTACGTTCATCATTGCCGGTCTTTTAGGCAAAAATGACATTACGGTAAAGGGCACTGAAGTACGCCACATGCGTTCTCTTTTACATAAACTCGAAGAAGCCAATGCGGATATCACAATCATTGATTCGCAAACCGTCCGTGCTCGTGGTTCTTTAGATCGCCTCAAACCATTGGAAATCATTACGCTTCCTTTCCCGGGTTTTCCGACAGATTTGCAGGCTCAAATGACAACGCTTATGGCACTCACGCCAGGTATCAGTATTGTCACCGAGCGTATTTATCCAAATCGTTTCATGCATGTTCCGGAGTTACTTCGCATGGGCGCAAATATCTCTATTGAGGGTGCTAGTGCGATCATAAATGGGGTAAATCACCTTTCTGGCGCCCCTGTTATGGCATCAGACCTTCGGGCAAGTGCTGCTTTGGTTCTCGCTGGCTTAATAGCTCAGGGAGAGACCTGGATTCAGCGCATCTACCACCTGGATCGTGGTTATGAAAATATTGATAACAAACTGCGTTCCCTAGGTGCCGTCATTAACCGCATGGCAGACAAGGATATGCCCGCGCACGTTGCTTAACATTCTCATTTTATGGAAACGTCTAGCCCCTCTCTTCAAAGCGAAACCGGCACAACTTTTCTTCAAAGTGCGTTAGCTAACAACCACCCTCATGCGGAAAATCAACTCCGCCCGCTTTCTTTTGATGATTTTACCGGCCAAAGGCGTTCCCTGGAACGCCTAAAAGTCATGGTCGGCGCGGCTAAAGCGCGCGAGGATGCCCTTAATCATATCTTGCTAAGCGGTCCCCCTGGCCTGGGCAAAACCACGCTTGCCTGGATTCTTGGCAATGAACTGGGGACTAATGTCCGTATCACTTCAGGCCCTGTTATAGAAAAGCCGGGAGATTTAGCTGGCCTGCTCACAAACCTCGAAAAGGGCGATATACTCTTTATTGATGAAATACACCGCATGCCCAAAACAGTCGAGGAATACCTTTACTCCGCTATGGAGGACTTTCGTATCGATATTATGATCGATCAAGGCCCTAATGCACGCAGCATCCGTCTCAACATTCCTCAGTTCACGCTCATCGGAGCCACCACCCGCACTGGCCTCCTTTCCGCCCCATTACGGAGCCGTTTTACCCTACAAACGCGCTTGGATTATTACAACAAGGAGGATCTCACAAAAATCATTCTCCGCAGTTGCAACCTCCTCGATGTCCCTATAGACAATGATGCTTCCCTCGAAATTGCCGCTCGCGCCCGCGGCACACCCCGTATTGCAAACAATCTGATTTATTTTACGCGTGACTATGCTCAACAAAAGGGCAAAGGTACCATCACAAAGCCTTTAGCCATTGCAGCCCTCGAACTATTGGAAATCGATGCCCAGGGCCTCGATGAAATGGATAAACGTATCCTACGCGTCATGGCAGAAAACTACAAAGGCCGTCCCGTTGGGCTAAATACAATTGCTATAGCGGTTGGTGAAGAAACCCATACCCTCGAAGAAGCCCATGAGCCCTATCTCATCCAAGAGGGCTATCTGCAGAGAACACCCCAAGGACGCATTCTTACCCCTAAAGCCTGGCAAATCATGAACATGACACCGCCAAGCGATTCTCAACAGGCTCATTTTCTTTAAGCTTTGTTTCGCAACAGTACAGTCAATTTACGCTATACCTATCGTCAAACCACTCCACCAATTTTCAGTCTCTGTCGTTGATGTAGTTGTGGCGTTATTATTATCGCTGACAACTTCTAACTTCTCTTCAGTTTGCAGAGGCACTAAATCTTCCGTTGGTTCACTATAATATTGTCTTATTTGATAAGCAACCAAAGACCCCGCCAGCGTTGAGAGAAGAAGTAAGCATACGATCGCGCCCATTGATCCAACAAGCACCGGTGCCAGCCCGCATAATCCCATAAGTACTACCGTTGACATTGCAACCAGCAATCCAGCTGCTGCTCCCTTAGCCATTGCGATCGCACCATCAACACTACCATTTTCAAGCAAGTATATAGCGGCCTTGTATCCACCTAAAGCTCCTGTAGCGCCACCCAGTTTTTCCACTAAGCCGAATGTCCACCACGAATCCAAAGCGCTGCCGAGTTCCTTACCTAAATAATATCCTGCAATGGCTCCCATCGCTCCTACGGCAAATTTCACTAATGCGCTGTACTCAGACTTTTTCTTATCCGAAATCGTTCTTTCCGTGATCTTCTTTTCAGAATCGTAGCCCATTGTCCAATTATACGCTGAACCAATCTTACCGCCCGCCCAGCTCATCCAGCCTTCCGAGTTTGATGTCGTTGTAACATTATTCGTATTTTCAGTAACGTTTTCCTTGATTGCAGGTGCAGTATATTGCCTTATTTGATAAGCAACCAAACCACCCACCAGCGTTGAAAGAATAAGCAAGCATACAATCGCGCCCATTGATCCAGCAAGCACCGGCGCTAGCCCGCACAATCCCATAATCACTACGGAAGCCATGCCGACAAGCAGCCCAGCAGCCATACCCTTAGCAATTGCAATTGTTCCATCAATACTACCGTTTTCAAGCAAGTATATAGCAGCCTTGTACCCACCTATAGCTCCTGAAGTAGCGCCTATTGTTTTCGCCAAACCAAAGGTATACCAATTATCTAAATAGCTACCTACTTCTTTACCTAAAAAATACCCTGCAACGGCACCTACTGCCCCTACCGTATACCTTACAAATGGACTATATTCAGACTTTTTCTGATCCGAAACGTTTCTGTCTGTCAGCTTTGTTTCAGAAGTATTGCCCACTGTCCAGTTATAAGCCGAACTAATCTTACTACCTGCCCAGCTCATCCAGCCCTCTTGCTCCGGCGTTGTTGTAACGATACTTGTTTCTTCAATAACTTGTTCTTGGACTTCTACTTCATTGATGTTGTTATCATTCTCTATTCCTGCCAAAGAAAGTTCTCCACCCATTAATTGACTCATAAACGCTTCTTTGTCAAAATCGTCAAAACCTTTCTCTCCCATGTCAAACCCTGATGACTCCAAGAAAAGTAAAGCGTGCATTAATTGAATTTTAAATGCTTCGGCATCTACCTCATCATCTTCATTAATAGCCATTTCTATAGTATTAAAGAAGTAGATATTATTCATTAATTTATCTTTAAATGCTTCTACATTCTCAGCACCATCAGTCACACTCTCTACTGTTTGCAACAAAAGCACTGTCTGCATCAAGGAACATACTTTCTCCTGAATAGCGTCCTCATCCATAGTCTTTCCTAGTGACTCTAAAAGACTAGCAGTATGCTGCAACTTAAACAGCATCTCATCTTCACTTATAGGCCCATCAACGAAATCAAACTCAATTTCCTTATCTTTAAATTCAACCAGAATTTTTCTAGCTTCAACTTTCTTGTTTTCCACTTCGATTACTCGATTTTCAAGCTTTGTAGTGACAGGGCTTCCAAATACCCAATCATAAAGAGCGCTTGCCCCTTTTTTTAAGCTATGACAAATTCCCCATTCGCTATTATTTAATATAATAGATTTGGTATTCTTGTCATTAACAGTCGTTTCCTTTTTTTGTTCAAAAGGCACATTTGTTTGCCCAAAAGGTACGTTTGTTTGCCCAAAAGGAGTTCTTGTTTGGCCAAAGGGAGTTCTTGTTGTATTTTGCATATTCTTGATTTATTTAAAGTTTATTAATGATTTATCTGAAAAGTTTATACATTTACTTAACATATTTATATTAATTATAGTATTTAATTATAGTATTATGTTATAGTATTATGT